>JANWYM010000704.1 GCA_025055355.1 Abditibacteriales bacterium | reverse complement strand
CAACGGGCAAAAGGAGAGCAGGGACGCGTTCTTCGGGGAAGAACGTGGGGGCGTCCCTGCTCTCTTCTTATGTATGAGCGATGATGAGGAGGATAGGGTGAAGAAGATCCTGATCGTTGATGATGAGCCTTTCCTGCGGCAATTGATGCGCGCGACATTTTCAGGGACGACTTATCAGATTCTCGAGGCGGCTGATGGCAAAGAGGCGTTGCAAACGGTGAATGAACAAAAACCCGACTTGGTGCTTCTCGACATTATGATGCCCCGCCAGAGCGGTTTTGACATCTGCCGCGCTATCAAGGGGAATGAGCGGACGCGAGACACCGTCGTCATGCTCATGACCGGCTGCTGCGAAGGATACCTGCGCGAGGAGGGGCTGCGTGCCGGCGCTGACGATTACTTGCCCAAGCCTTTCAGTCCGCTGGACCTCATTCAACGCGTGCAGACGTTCTTACATTAGTGGGGGTTGATATGGCGCACCTTTCATCAGCAGTATCTGCGCCCCTTTCCGTTATTGATGTGGAGCAGAAAGAAACGGAGTGGTTGTTACGTGAGAAGGAACGCAAGTTGGAACAGGTTCAGATGCAACTCCTCCTCTACGCCCAGGACCTGGCGCAGATGAACCTGCAGCGGGAGAAGGCGTTTGACAGCGCGTTAGACGTTCTCATGGCAGCGCTCGACTTGCGCGATACGGAGACCGAGGGGCACTCCCGCCGCGTGGCGGAATACACGACCTATCTGGCGCAGCAGGCAGGATTGAGCGGCAACCAATTAGCCATCATCGAGCGCGGTGCCCTGCTGCACGACATCGGCAAGATTGGCATCTCTGACTCTATCCTCCGCAAGCCCGGCAAGTTGACCCCCGAGGAGTGGGAGCAGATGAAGCAACACACCCTTTGGGGCTACCGCATGGTGCTGCGCATGCCTTTTCTCAACGAAGAAGTCGCTCGCATCGTCTTGCACCATCACGAACGCTTCGACGGCAAGGGGTATCCCTACGGATTGGCAGGAGACCAGATCTGCTTGGGGGCGCGCTTTTTCGCCATTGCTGATACGTTCGATGCGATCACCTCCAACCGCCCTTACCGTCGCGCCGCACCTTACGAGGTCGCCCGCGCCGAAATTGAGAAGGGCGCGGGCTCCCAGTTTGACCCCGACATTGTGGACGTCTTTCTCCAGATTCCCGAACGGGAATGGACGCTCATCCGCGAGCGCGTCTCCGCGCAATACCCTGAGAGCATCTGGGCATGGAAGCAATCCCCGATATACCTCGAGGCACAGCCGGCGGTGGCTGCTTTGTAACTAAACTGTTGCACCCTCTCCGGCGACTCTACACCACCGGACGCACGCGGTGCAGGGTCAGCCAGTTGGTCGAGCCGGCGGCGACGACGGGGGCGGAGCAGGCGAGAACGACGGCGTCGCCGACCGCAGCGAACCCTTCGGTGAGGAGGGAGCGATCCACCTCGAGGATGAGTTCGTCGGTGTGGGTGACGGGACGGATGCGGCGTGGCGTGACGCCCCAGAACAGCGCAAGTCGACGGTAGACTTTTTCGTGGGGCGTGAAGACGATGATCGGCACCGTCGGGCGGAACGCTGCCAGCAGCCGCGCGGTGTTACCCGAGTGGGTGAAGCCGACCAGCGCCCGCGCCCCCAACTCCACGGCGGCTACTGCGGCGGCTTGACAGATGGCTTGCGGAAAGTGCGCCTGCAAACGGAAGTCGCGCTCGCGCAGCCGCCAACGGGGGATCAGCGTCTCCTCCGTGTGCTCGACGATGCGGCTCATCATCTCCACCGCTTCCAGCGGATATTGGCCGACCGCCGTTTCGCCCGACAGCATCACGGCGTCTGCGCCGTCCAAAATCGCGTTCGCCACATCGGAGGCTTCAGCGCGGGTGGGGCGGGGTTCATGGGTCATGGATTCGAGCATCTGCGTGGCGATGATGACCGGCAGGTGGGCTTCGTTGGCTTCGCGCACAATGCGTTTTTGCAGCGCGGGCACTTGCTCGGGCGGCATCTCCACCCCGAGATCGCCGCGCGCTACCATGATGCCATCGGCGGCGGCGATGATGCCCTCCAGATGGTCGAGGGCTTCCGGCTTTTCCAACTTGGCGATGACGGGGATGTCCGCTCCCGCCTCGGCAATGAGCCGCTTCGCCTCCCGCACGTCTTGGGGATGACGCACGAACGACAGCGCGACCCAGTCCACCCCCTGCGCGATGCCGAACTGCAGGTCCGCCTTGTCCTTTTCCGTCAACGCGGGCGCGCTGACCGCCACGCCGGGCAGGTTAATCCCCTTGTGACTTTTGAGCGTGCCACCCTCCACCACTTGACAGCGCACGTCGGTTTCCGTCGTGTCCAGCACGCGCAGTTCAATCAACCCGTCGTCGAGGAGGATGCGGTCGCCGCGTTTCACGTCACGCGGCAGCGCGTCGTAAGTGGTG
>JANWYM010000703.1 GCA_025055355.1 Abditibacteriales bacterium | reverse complement strand
CATCACTGGTGCCAGTGGGGTCATCTACGGGTTGCGGTTATTGCAGCGGCTGGGGGAGGAGCGCGTGCCGATGGCGCTGACACTGAGCGAACCCGCGTGCCGCGTGATGGCGGAGGAGTTGGATTTGCGTGTCAGTGTTGACCGTCCCGACTTGCCGAAACTCGTCGGTCGGGCGGACGCGGAGGTGCGCTACTATCATCCCAAGGATGTGGGGGCAGCGATTGCCAGCGGGTCGTTTCGGCATCGTGGCATGGTCATCGTTCCGTGCAGCATGGGGACATTAGGGCGCATCGCGCATGGCACGTCGGACGACCTCATCACCCGCGCGGCGGATGTGTGCCTTAAAGAGCGACGCCCACTGATTCTCGTCCCCCGCGAGACGCCGCTGAGTCTCGTTCACATCAACAACATGAAAGCCGTGACCGAAGCCGGCGCGATTGTCCTGCCTGCCGCGCCGCCGTTCTATCACAAGCCACAAACGGTCATGGACATGGTGGATGCCATCATAGGGCGCATTCTTGACCATCTTGGTATTGACAGCACGCAGACGCCGCGGTGGAAGGCAGAAGAAGAATGAACCACTTGTCTTAGTCAAAGGGTTGGCATCACGGACGGCGATTGATCGCCTGACTACGAACCCTCCGTTACGTCATGAAGCGTCTTCTCGATTTCTTAGAGATGATCAAATTTCAGCACACGGTTTTTGCGCTGCCGTTCGCGCTGACCTCGGCGATGGTGTGCGCACGGTTCGAGCGCGTGATCTGGCTGGATAAGTTGGGTTGGATTCTGCTGGCAATGGTTGGGGCGCGCAGCGCGGCGATGGGGTTCAACCGCATCGTGGATTTGAGATACGATGCTCTCAACCCGCGCACGCAGAACCGCGAATTGCCGACGGGCAAGATCACGGTAAGGCAGGCGAGTGTGCTGGTCGCCGTCGCCGCCGCGTTGTTTGTGCTGGCGGCTTACCAACTCAACACGCTGGCGTTTGTGTTATCGTTCCCCGCGCTGTTCATTATCCTGTTCTACTCCTACACCAAGCGCTTCACGTCTTTCTGCCATCTCATTTTGGGCTTCGGTATTGGCATCGCGCCGTTTGGGGCGTGGATTGCGCTGACAGGCCGGTGGGCATGGCAGCCGCTGCTGCTGACAGTGGCGGTGATGTTCTGGGTGGCGGGGTTCGATATCATCTACGCCACGCTGGACGAAGAGTTTGATAAAAAGATGGGGCTTCATTCGATGGTGCGACGCTGGGGCGTTGCCTGCGCGCTGCGTTGGGCGCGATGGTTTCATGTCCTCTTCTTCGTCGCGCTGATAGCGTTCGGTGCGGTCACGCATCTCGGCTCTATCTACTACATCGGCGTTGTCGCCATCGGCGCGTTCCTCGCCTACGAACACGCCCTCGTCCGTCCTGATGATTTGCGTCGCGTCAACATGGCGTTCTTCACCGTAAATGGGGTCATCAGCGTTACGATGCTGGTCGTGACGGCGATTGATTTGATGGTTCATGGCTAAGAGCCAAATCGTGTCCCTCCCCGTGGGGGAGGGGGAAAAGGGTGTCAGCAACGGCGTAATTTTTTGGGGAATCCCATGCACTTCACGCTTGGCGTCGTGTCTTACCTGAACGGATTGCCACTTTACCGCACATTGCAGGTCGACCATCCTGAGCAGTTTACCTGTGTCGTCAAGCCGCCCTCCCAACTGGTGCCGCTGCTGGAGGCAGGCGCGGTGGACGCAGCGCAGATTCCGATTGTAGGGTATCTGCGCGGGGTGGGGGAAGCGTTGGTGCCCGATTGTGCGATTGCGTGCGATGGTGCGGTGCGCAGTGTGAAGTTGTTTGCCCGCGTGCCGCTGCGGCAGATCAAGCGCGTGGCGGTGGACGCCAGTTCCAATACCTCCGTCGCGTTACTGCGCATCGTGTTGGCTGACCGTTATGGCTTAGAGCCGGAGTTCGTTGCCCACACGCCCTCGCTGGACGAGATGCTGGCGCAGCACGATGCCGCGCTCCTCATCGGCGATGCATGCATGGAACAGGAACCGTCGAACGTCGCTGAGGCGTTAGACTTGGGGGCAGAGTGGAAGGCGCTGACGGGGTTGCCGTTTGTCTTTGCGGCGTGGGTCACGCGACGGGGATTGGAGAACGCGACCGCGTTAGCGTCCGCGCTCATCGCCGCCAAGCGCGAAGGCTTAAGGCGTCTGGACTGGATTGCGCGGACCGCGCTCGACGGCACGACGCTGCCTGTGGAGGAGATCAAGCGTTACCTGATGGAGAACGTCACCTTCGACTTCACCTACCGCCATCTGCAGGGGCTGCGCGAGTTTGCGCGGCGATGTCAGCGTCATGGGTTGGTGGAAGAGGAGAGGGCGATTGAGTTTGTGGAAGTAAGGGGAAGTAAGGGGAAGTAAGGGGAAGTAAGGGGAAGTAGGGGGAAGTAAGGGGAAGTAGGGG
>JANWYM010000702.1 GCA_025055355.1 Abditibacteriales bacterium | reverse complement strand
GAGTTCTTTAAGGTGGCGCAGGTGCACTGATGCGGACGCGTCCACTTGCGTCAGGGGGACTTCGGGCGCTCGCAGGACTTCGGTTACGTCACTCTCACAATCGCGCAGGGCGATGAGGGTTTCTGCCTCTCTGAAGTCAACGCCGACGAGGAACGCCGGTTTGAGAACGGGCTGCGGGGCGGGGCGGCGCAGCAGCGTCACGAGAGCGCGGCGCGCCCCGCCGTCGGCGACGACGGTCAGCGGCGTGGTATCCGCCGCGCGCGGCAAAGCGTGCGCGCGCACCTTCATGCGCAGTAGATTATTGGGCGGCACCTTCCAGCCCAGCGCCACGTAAGGTGGGGCAGGCGCGCCGTTGATGCCGCACACCTCAAATTCCGGCGGGTAGCCGAAATGGTCGAGGCGCAAATCCTGCCCGCCCAGATTGACAAGCGTGAGCGTTCGCTCCAGGGAACGCTCGGAAAAGATGAGGAGTTCTTCGTCGGCCTCCAACTGCGCGGGAGCGATGAACGAGAGCGGCACGGTGAAGTGCATCTCAGCGCGGCAACTCTCGGCGTCCCACGGGTCACGGCGGGGGGCGTCATTGTGGACAACCCGCAGCGTCAGCGGCGGGCGTCCGGCTTCTTCCCACGCGGCGCGGGCGGACGGGGTGAACGTCGCGGTGAGATGGAACGTCTGCCCCGGTTGCACCTGCGCGTTGACCGCGTTCAACGTCGCCCACGACGGCAACTTGCCATCCGGCAGCACGAGTGTCGCATGGAGCGTGACGCTGTTGAGTCCCTCATTGCGGAACGATAGCAGCGTGTGCGTACAGAACTGCCCCTCCTCTACCGCCAGCCCTTGGGTGACGTTCTGCTCGCCATCTAATCGAACAAGATGTCCCGTCGGGCTCCCGCAGCGCGGACAGTAGCGATAAGCAGGTGATTGGTTGTGGTTGATTTGCGTGCCGCAGTGACAAGTCATGGAGAACAGTTAATGATTGATGGTTCATGGTCAATGGTCAATGGGCAGCGCCACCATCAACCATGAACGACCCATCACTCCTAATTCTATCGCTTTTCTGACCGTACGGCAACGCGACGGGACGAAATCCCCTGTTGTTCGCTTTCACGCAAATTTTACGGTTGCGTAACATGCTTGAAATATCCGACGACTAAACTTCCCCTCGTAATGAACTTTATGGGGAAAGGGCGTGATGAGTTTCATGCGATCCAGAAAGTTACGTCGACGGGGTTCACTTTCGCCGCTCGTCGTGGCGGTGATGGGCACGGGGATTGGGGTTTTGTTGTCTGCGCCGGCGTGGGCGGGCGAGGCGGAAGCCAAGATTGACACAGGCGATACGGCGTGGATGTTGGTGTCGACTGCGCTGGTGATGTTGATGACGCCCGGCTTGGCGCTGTTCTATGGCGGCATGGTGCGGCAGAAGAACGTGCTGGGCACCATCATGCAAAGTTTCATCGCCGTCGCGCTCATCAGCATCCAGTGGTTGCTGTGGGGTTACAGCCTCGCGTTCGCGCCGGGCAATGCGTTCATCGGCGGTCTGAGTTACGTCGGTCTGCAGGGCGTCGGATTAACCGACTCGCACCCGAACGCCGCGACGATCCCGCATCAACTTTTCATGATGTATCAAGGCATGTTCGCCATCATCACCCCGGCGCTCATTACGGGCGCGTTCGCAGAGCGCAAGAAGTTCAGCACGTATCTGGTGTTCCTTCTGCTGTGGGCGACGCTGGTGTATGACCCGATTGCTCACTGGGTCTGGGCGCCGGACGGTTGGTTGTTTAAGCAAGGCGCGCTGGACTTCGCGGGGGGAACAGTCGTGCATATCAGTTCTGGCGTGTCCGCGCTGGTCTGCGTGTTGGTGATGGGCAAGCGGCGCGGCTACGGACGGGAGGAGATGACGCCGCACAACCTGACCATGACCGTGTTGGGCACCGCGCTGTTGTGGTTCGGCTGGTTCGGCTTCAACGGCGGGAGCGCGGTCTCGTCTGGGAGTCTGGCGGTCAGCGCGTTCGTGGTGACGAACATGGCGGCAGCCGCGGCGACGCTGGCGTGGATGTTTGTCGAGTGGGCGCATCGCGGCAAGCCGACGGTGCTGGGCGCGGTGTCGGGCGCGGTGGCGGGGTTGGTCGGCATCACACCAGCGTCGGGCTTCGTCACCCCGATGGCTTCGCTGGTGATTGGGGCGGCAGCGGGGATCGCCTGTTATCTCGCCGTCAACCTGAAAAGCAAATTTGGCTATGATGACTCGCTGGACACCTTTGGCATTCACGGCATCGGCGGGACAGTTGGCGCGATTCTGACGGGCGTGTTTGCGGTGAAGGTGATTCCCGAGGCTCCCAATAACGTCGGCTTGCTGGCGGGCAACCCCGGTCAGTTGGGGATTCAACTGCTGGGCGTTGTGGCGACGTGGGTTTACTCAGCGGTCGTTACGTTGGTCATCCTCAAG
>JANWYM010000701.1 GCA_025055355.1 Abditibacteriales bacterium | reverse complement strand
ATCCACGAGATGGCGCACATGACGACCAACCGCTTTTTTGTGGACATTTTGGGCACCACGTATTTTGCGCGGCGCGAGGGGACGATTTTGGGGATGCTGATTTTTATGAATCGCCTCTACCGCAGCCATCCCATGCCCAATCAGCTGGAGGGGATTAAGTTGGGCGAGCGCAGCGGCGCCATTAACTGGCGCTTCTTCCTTGCGCTCACGCTGGCGATTGTAGGCGGCATCCTCTTCGGCTTCTACGCCTACCTGCACCGTGATTATCGGGTGGGCGGACACACGCGGCAATGGCTGGGGAACGAAACGACGCGCATCATTCTGGACTGGCGCAACAACCCCAAAACCACCGACTGGTTGGGCGTCGCCTACATCATCGCGGGCGCGGCGTTCACTTACTTGCTCGCGCAGATGCGCTACCGCCTCGCGTGGTGGCCCTTTCACCCGGCGGGCTACGCGCTCTGCATGAACTTCGGCATTGATTACATCTGGTTCTGCGTCTTTATCGCTTGGCTCATCAAACTGTTCCTGCTCCGCTATGGTGGACACCAACTCTACCGCCGCTTCATCCCGATGGCGTTTGGTATTATCTTAGGGGAATACTCGGCGGGCGCGATTTGGAGCTGGCTGGCCATTGCCTTTCCCGATAGGACGTGGTATAGTTTCTCAATCAACTGAGCGGCAGAGAAGAAAGAGGCTACCGCATTCCCTCCGTGACCGTGCCCAGTCATCCGTTTACTTTCTCAGAGCCGTTGACATGCTCCGTGAAATCTGCTATTATAGCAACTGGACGGAGTCGGCATAGGACAGTTTCACCCTGCCGCGTGCGTGACGTCCGGAGACGTTTTGAGCCAACACTCAAAAACTGGGAGCCTACTCCTCCGTCGCCAGCGCGCAAGGCTGTCCACTGCCCCTCGCGGGCACGACAGCGCGCAACCGCGACGGGGCGGCACCCACCTGCGTAAGCGGGTTCAAAAACTCGACGACACACGGCGTGGCGGGGTCAGTTTGATGGGCGTGTTCGCGTATTCGCGTGTTCGCGTATTCGTGTATTCGCGTGAAGCACTTTGCCGTTACGCGAATACCGAATCGCCGAATACCCGAATATCTGAATGCGCCCATGTTTGTTTTATGGACCTCTTTGACCATCTCACATCAGTGCCATCGGTGCCCTCCGCTATGGAACCGCTGGCGTCGCGGATGCGCCCGCGCACGTTGGAGGAGTTCGTCGGACAGGAACACATCGTCGGGGCGGGCACCGTCCTCCGGCGGGCGATCGAGCGCGACCGGCTCACCTCGGTCATCTTCTTCGGCCCGGCGGGCTGCGGTAAAAGCACGTTGGCTTCGGTCATCGCCCACACCACTAAGGCGCACTTCGAGAACTTCAGCGCCGTCACATCGGGCGTGGCGGACGTGCGCCGCGTGGTGACGGAAGCCCGCGCCCGTTGGCAACGCAAGCAGCAGAAAACCCTGCTGTTCGTGGATGAAATTCATCGCTTCAACAAAGCGCAGCAGGACGCCTTCCTGCCGCACGTCGAGGCGGGCACCATCGTGCTCATCGGCGCGACCACGGAGAACCCGTTCTTCTCCATCAACGCCCCGCTTCTGTCGCGCGCGCGCATTTTCCGTTTCGAGCCGCTGCGGGAGGAGCATATCCGCCTGATTTTGCAGCGGGCGCTGCAGGACAAAGAGCGCGGCTTGGGCAATCTTGCCGTCGTCGTGGACGAGGCAGCGATGGACTTCCTCGTGCAAATGTCGAACGGCGACGCACGCGTGGCACTGAACGCCCTGGAGATGGCTGTGACCAACTCCCCCCGCCTGACCATGGCGGGAAGAGGGGAGGTTCATCGCATCACGCTCGCTCTGGCTGAAGATGCCCTGCAGCAGCGCGCGCTGGCTTACGATAAACAGGGGGATTGTCACTACGACATCCTCTCTGCCTACATCAAATCCTTACGCGGCTCCGACCCCGATGCTGCACTCTACTGGCTGGCGCGGATGCTGACGGCGGGCGAAGACCCGCGCTTCATCGCGCGGCGGCTGGTGATTCATGCGGCGGAAGATGTAGGCAACGCCGACCCGATGGCACTCGTGGTGGCGAACGCCGCCGCGCAGGCGATGGAGTATGTCGGAATGCCCGAAGCGCGCATCCCGCTCGCGCAAGCGACGATTTACATCGCCACCGCCCCGAAAAGCAACGCCACGGTGGTGGCAGTTGACCGGGCGATGGAAGACGTGCGCACACGTCCCCCCGTCTCTGTGCCGCTCCACCTGCGCGATGCCTCCTATCCGGGAGCGCAGCGTTTAGGGCACGGCAAGGGCTATCTCTACCCGCATGATTTTCCCGACCACTTCGTCAAACAGGAATACCTGCCTGACGGCGCGAAAAGCCAGCCGTATTACCAACCGACGGCGCAGGGATTTGAGAAGACAATTCAGGAGCGGATG
>JANWYM010000700.1 GCA_025055355.1 Abditibacteriales bacterium | reverse complement strand
GAGGGTTAGCATGTCAGCACGTTGGCAGGTTGGCAGGTTGGCACGTTAGCAGGTTGACACGTTAGCAGGTTAGCAGGTTAGCAGGTTAGAGCGTTTTAACTTTCCAACCTGCCAACGTGCTAACCTGCCAACGTGCCAACGTGCTAACCTGCCAACCCTCATCCCCATGCGGGTCGCTTACTTCGACTGCTTCTCTGGTATTAGCGGGGATATGACGCTGGGCGCGCTCATTGATTTGGGCGTGTCGGCGGAGGAGTTGGTCGCGGAACTGAATAAGATGCCGCTGCCCGCGTGGACGCTGGAGGCACAGCGGGTGACGCGGCGGGGTATCTGCGCCACCGACGTGCGCCTCACCACAGCGGACACGACCCGCGAGCGCAGTCTGCGGGAGATTTATGACCTGGTTGAACCCAGCGGTTTAGACGATGACGTGAAGCAAACTGCGCTGCGCATCTTTGACCGCATTGCGGAAGCGGAAGCCCGCGTTCACGGCACGACGCCCGACAGAATTCACTTTCACGAGTTGGGCGGGCTGGATTCGGTCATTGACATCGTGGGTGCGGTCATCGGGTTGAAAAGGCTGGGCGTGGAGGAGGTTCACGCCTCCGCGCTCCCGATGAGCCGGGGGTTTGTGCAGTCGGCGCACGGTGTGATGCCTGTGCCGGCGCCCGCAACGGCGGAACTGCTCAAGGGCGTTCCCGTTTATCCGACGGACATCGAGGGCGAACTGGTTACGCCCACGGGCGCAGGTATCCTCGTCACGTTGGCGAAGAGCTTCGGTCAGCCGCCGCCCCTCAAGTTTAACCGCATCGGTTACGGGAGCGGCAAGAAAGAGTTCCGCCATCCCAACCTGCTGCGCGTCATGTTAGCAGAAACGGTGACGAACGATGAGCGTCTAACTTGGGAGAATTTGACGCTCCTTGAAACTAACGTGGACGACATGAACCCAGAGTTCTTCGAGCATGTCATGGAGCGAGCGTTTGCCACAGGCGCGTTGGATGTTTTTCTAACGCCGATTCAGATGAAGAAAAACCGCCCGGCGGTTCTGTTGAGCGTGCTGACGCTGCCGCAGGATGTGCCGGCGCTGCTTAACGTGTTGTGGCAGGAGACGACGACGATTGGTGTGCGCGTGTCGGAGGTCAAGCGGGTGTCATTGCCCCGCGAGGTGGTGACCGTCACGACACCGTTCGGGGCGGTGCACGTCAAAGTCGCTCGCTGCGGAGGACAGATCCAGAATATCGCGCCCGAGTATGAAGACTGTAAACGCGCGGCGGCGCGCGGCGGCGTCCCGTTGAGTGAGGTGTATTGGGCAGCCCTCAACGCCGCCAAACAACAGGTCAAAGGGTCAACGAGCATTGACCCCTTGGTGCAGGCATCGCCCATGCATTGATAGCGCGTCCCGCCGCAGGAAAATCACCGATCGGGAGGGTGAGGCTCCTGCCGAACCGATGGCTCCACGGGAGCGTCGCCCTCCCGTGAAGACGGTTATTTTTAAGGGGGTTGAGTGTTATGACCATACAGGTTCGGATTTCGATAAGTCTCATGCTATCGCTTGTGCTAACGTGGAACGGAGCAGGATGGGCGCAGGGAACAGAAGCCGAGAACCTAAACCTCGCCGCCGCCAAAAACGGTGGACGCATCGTTTACGTCAGCAGTTATGAAGATGAGACATGGCGCGCCGAGAACTTGATTGACGGTGAGATTTATAACCCGAAGACCGAAAAAGGCAGCAAAGGATGGGCGTCCAAAGGTCCATGGGAACTGGTCGAACCTGGGCTCAATCCCCCCCCTGATAGACTGGGCGTTGGAAGGAAGTCCGAGGAAGTCATCATCGGCTTCAAGGATGACCAGATTAAATCCATCGGACGCATCGTGATTAATCCCCTGACGTATGACCCCTTGTTCACTAATCGCTCCGTGCGGCTGTTTGAGGTGCAGGTATCCACCCAAACCAAGGACGGCCCGTGGCGCTCCATCGGACGGGCGGAAGTGCCGCAGAAACCCGACAGCGTGACGGGCAGTTACAATTTCAGTTACAACATCATCCCCGCCGTGCAAGCCCGCTACGTGCGGATTATCTTCCTCGCCAACTGGAACAGCGACCAGCACGTCTCGTGCGGTGAGATTGAAATCTACGCGCAGGGCGTGGAGTCCACCCTCGTATCTCCCGGCACGTTGCCCAACACCTTTGCCCCGGCGGGGGGAGCCAGTCCCTACACCGTGGGCGGTCCTTTCTCGGCGGCAGACCTGGTAAAGTTCCTGATGGACATGAAGCCCGAAGACCGCCTTCGTTTCATCGAAGATTTAGAGCGGCTGATTCGCGCGCTCAAGGGCGGGGCTGGGACGTCCAACCCTCCAACGACGGCGGAGAAGAAGTGACGCCTTCAAAAGTTATGCCTTCTCCGTCGTCTCCGCCAGCGGGTGGCGCACGACGCGCTTTTTGACTTT
>JANWYM010000006.1 GCA_025055355.1 Abditibacteriales bacterium | reverse complement strand
GTTCTCAAACAGGATGTCCACGAAGTGGGCGTTGTTGTAGGCTTCCTCAAAGTGGATGCCGGGGTTTTCCCGCTCAATTTGCCGCAGGACTTTCTCCACGCCCTGAATCGTCCGCCATGAACTCGCGGCGGGGTTTTGTAGAACAGCGATGGCGATGGAGGGGATGATTGTGCCCTTCGTGCCGGGCAGGTGCTTGACGTAATGATACGCGCTGCGCCGCTCCCAGTGGGTGTCGAGGACGCGGGCGACGTCTTTGACGTAAATAAGGCGCGGGCTGTCAGCGGATGTCGGTAGCGGATTAAGCGGATTCACGCTGCTCGCCCCAGCGATGCTGCTTCCGCCACCCATGCCACCCATTCCGCTCGTTGCGCCCGTTGCGCGTAATCCGCTTAATCCGCTACCGACATCCGCTGACCGCACCGCCGTGATAGGGTAGTTGCGCACCGTCTCCGCGTCCACCGCTCGCGTGTCGAGGCGCACGATGGCTTCCTCCGCGCCCGATGTCAGCGTTCCGCCGGGGCGGCTGACGTTGTGGCGGTCAATGGCGTTGCGCACGTCCAGAATCGAAAGCCCGTAAGCCGCCAACTTCTCGCGGTCTACGATGACCTGCAACTGCCGCCGATAGCCGCCGAACGGCACGACGGATTGCACATCAGTCACAGTTTTGAGGCGGTTGACCACCTCGTTGTCGGCGAACTCGCGCAACTTGAGCATATCCCAGCCCTTGTCTTTGTCACCGCGCAAACTGACGATGAGGACGGGAAGGTTGAGCGGGTCAATCGGCAGCACCCACGACGGTTTGAGGTTCGCGCCTGTCGCTGGCAGGTTCGCTTGCACGACGTTCATCAACGCCTGCACCTCGTAGGTCACGCGCTTCATGTCCGTGCCATACCAGCACTCTAAGGAGACAATGGAAAAGCCGTCCTGAGAGGTGGAGCGGATGAAGCGCACGTTCTTGATGTTGACCATCGCCTCATCAATCGGCTTGCTGACGTAGAGTTCCATCTCCTCCGCCGACAAGCCGGGCATCATGGTGACGATACCAACCATCGGGCTTTCGACGTAAGGCATGAACCGCCGCGGCAGGTAGAAGCGGATGGCAATGACCGCGCACACCAGCATCGCGAAGTAAAACGCCAGCACGACGTAAGGATGCTCAATGCTCCACTTGTGAATCATGTGCAGCGCGGTCAATCCACGCGTTTCGTAGCGGGGGCGGTGGACGGGCGTTGCCATAACTTTTCCCCTCTCCTGATTGACACCTTATGCTGTGCCGATTATGCTGAGCAGCAGAGGTGAATCCGATGCAACAATTCAGAGTGACTGCCGTTTACGAGAACGGTGTCTTTCGTCCACTGAGCGACGTGTTTCTCAAGGGGTCGCAAGAAGTCGAATTGATCGTCACGGTCTTCAAGCCGATAGAGACCGAAGAGGAACGGCAAGCGCGCATTGAGCGCGGGCTGAAGGCTGTTGAAGACTTCAAGGCAAAAAGCCCAATAGAACCCAAAATCCTCAAGAGGTTGGCGCTTGATCCACAGTTCTCAGTTTTAAACATTCCTCTGGCGGCAACTTACGGCATCGAAACTGATGAACTTGATGATGAGCCTGTAAGGACGGAATATGCTGCTGAGTCAGATTCCCTCCGGGGCGCAAGTGATGATTGACGCCAACATTTTCCTCTATGCCCACGAGGACGACCCCACGTTGGGACCGCCTTGCGAGGATTTTCTCCGACGCGTGGCGCAGGGGGACGTGGAGGGTTATACTGCGACCTCTATCATCGCGGAAGTGACTCACCGCGTGATGTGCTCTGAGGCAATTCGCGTTCACGGACTTACCCCGCGCAATGTGGTCGCCACCCTCAAGAGCCAGCCCGATTTGGTCAAGAGTCTCACAGAACATCTGACCCTCGTTGAACACATCTTGGCAATGAACGTGGTCATTCTCTCTGTCACCCGTGACGTCCTCATCACCAGCAGATCCTACCGTCAGACTCATGGTTTCCTCTCGAACGACTCGCTCACCCTTGCCGTCATGGAGGCGCACGGTCTCACCGCTCTCGCCACCCACAACGGCGACTTCGACCGCGTGCCCACCGTTCCAACTTACAAACCGGCGCCGTGACGCCCACCAGGGGCTCGGCTACTTCTTCTCCAACTTCATCCCGCACTTCGGACAGTTGCCCGGCTTGTCTGACTTGACCTCCGGGTGCATTGGGCAGGTATAGTAGCCCGCGACGCCGTCGCGGATTACGTGCCCTGCGTGTGGCATTGTCGGCGTGACGCCTGGAGAAGGAGTCTGTGGCTTCACCGAGTCGCCCTCGCGTAAGTTCTGATGACCGGCGACGATGACCTCCTCGCCGCCGCTCAGCCCAGACAGAACCACCGTCCGCTTGCCGTCGCTGGGGCCGGTCTTCACCTTGACCAAGTGCGCATACTGGTTGCCGCCCTTGCTGCGCGGCTCTAATTTCATCAAGCACTTCGGGCAGATGCCGGGCTTGTCCTGAACGATTTCGGGGTGCATGGTGCAGTAGTATGCCGTCTTGCCCGTCGTCGTGCGCGTGCGCACCACCCAGACGGCGGGCTGCTTTTCCGTGTAGAAGATATTCGTCTCATCCGGCGCGACCTCCACAATCGCGCTGTTGGGGACGGTGACGACGTTCTCCATCCGCTGTGTGGAAATCTCCATGACGACGTATTGACCGGGAACGAAAGCACTCCTCCCATCCCCCCCTTGCGAAGGGGGGACAAAAGGGGGGTTGAGCGCAATGGCTTCGACAATGACCGTCCGCGCTGTTGGGTCGGCGGCGGGGAAGATGGAGGTCACTTTAGTTTCTATCAAAGTAGCCCGCGACGCCGTCGCGGATTCCGTCGCGGCGCGACGGGCTACCATCGTGTAGACGCGCACCGCGTTGCCGACGCGGATGCCTGCTGCGTCTGCTTCGGCGACGTTCGCCTGCAAGCGCACCTTATCAATCTGAGCAATCTTCAGGATGGGCGTGCCGGGGCTGACCAGAACGCCGGGGCTGACGAGCCGCTCGGTGACGACACCGCCAACGTTGGCGCGAATCTCGGTGTAACCTTTGACTACTGATGCCGTTGTGAGCGCGGCTTGCATTTGCAGCGCAATGGCGGCGGCGCTCATCTTCTTGCGGGCGGCGGCGTTTGTCGCAGCGGACGCCGCCGCGACGGCGGACTCGGCTTTTTGGAGCATCGCCTTCATCTGCGCCACGCGCGCAGCAGCCGCCTCGGCGGACGATTGCGCCTGCTCCACCTTCGCCGCCATCGCCTCCGCGTTCGCCTGCGCTTGCGCCAGCCGCGCCTGCGCGCGGCGCACCTCGGCTTCCTTCTTCGCCAGTTCGTTCTCCTTCGCGCTGACCTCCGCGTGCAGGCGCTTCAAGTGCGCTTCCGCCTTGCGCACGGCGGCTTGCTTCTCGCGCACCTTCGCCTGCGCCTGCTGCCACTTCGCCTCAGCGGTGCGGGCGTCGGCGCGGTCGCGCTCCAGTTCCTGCTGAGAAATCGCGCCCGTCTTCGCCAGTACCTCCGAGCGTTTCAGGGCGTTGCGCCAGTAGTCCACCTCGGCTTGCATCACAGTGGCTTCGCTCTGCGCGTCGGTGAGCATCGCTTCGGCTTCGGCTTTCTCGGCTTCAAAACTCTCGCGCTCGTGGTCTTTCGCCGTCAACTCGCTTTTCACCACAGACACCGCCTGCTGTGCTGCCTCCACCTCGTTGGTCGCTTCCGTCACCATCGCTTTAGCGGCTTTCAGGCTGCGCTGCGCCTCCGTCACCATGCTGCGCGAAGCCGCGAGTTCTTTCTCTGCCTCGTCCACGCCGCCGCGCGCAAACGTGCGCTCCGCCTGCGCCTCCGCCTGCATCGCCCGCGCCTGCGCTTCCTCCGCTGCCATCTGCGCCCGCATCTGCTCGGCGGCAAGCCGCGCAAACGCCGCCTCGTTCACCCTCGAACTTAACTCCGCCGCATCCAACCGCGCTATCAGTTGACCGGGCTGCACGCGGTCTCCCGCGTAAACGGGCAGGTAGCGAATCCAACCCGTCACGCGGGGATAAACGTCCTCTTCATTGAACGCGACAACGCTGCCGGTGTAAGAGACCCGCGCCTCGAATGTCCCCCGCCGCGCGATGTCGGTCCGCACCGGCACCGCGCCCACAGGCGGTTTCATTACCGTCATGTCCATCGCCTGCGCCTCAATCACCGTCATCTGCCCGGGCTTTTTGAACTTCACCACCACGAAGGACGTGACGGCATATACTATGAGCATCAACACCGTCCCTGCCAGCACCTGCCGATTCAGCCACGCGGGGCGCTTGCCGCGTGCGAGTTGCACGATAAGCCATGTGAGGAACGCGACGACGATGACGACGAGAACGATCGGCAGCCATGCGGAGAAGGGACTTGCCCCGCCGTTGTGTCCCGCGTGTTGCGCATGAGCCGTCGCCAGCCACAGACTGCTGGCGGGGATGAGCCAACGGAAGTCTTTCATTTTATCCTCCGAAGATGCCACTGATTCAATGGACAGACGCGGATAGGATGGGAAGCCCATATCTGGGTTCACCCATTGCATCCGTGGTATCTTTGATGGAGCGTAACGCATCAACAACGCCGGAAGAGTGCCGTCGGCAACGTGACGCATCTACCCCGGCTCTGCCCCGATTTGTCGGGGCGCTACGTTTTCGTGTGGCGATGAAATAATGAAAGGGGGGAGTTAAGCGCGCGGCGGCGCGCGGCTGGCGCGGGGAGGGGAATCCTCGCGAGGATAGGCGAAGGAATCCTCACGCGGTAAAGTGATGACGACAGGAGGCAAAAAACTGAGGTCGCTAAGAGGGAGAAGAATCGCAACGGTCTCACAGGAGGGATGAGGAAGCGTCTGGTGAACGGCGGCTGGACGAGCGATTTGGGGCTTGACGAATCGGCAATGGAGCGGAGCGCTGACCGCAGCAACGTCATTGTGACGGCGGGCGACCACCGGTAGAAGCCCATGCTGACAACGCTGCGGCTGAGGTTGAACTTTCTTGTGACAGCACTTGGGCAGATTGTTTTGCGACGAAGCCTTGAGAGGGCAGTGAAACCCTTCCGGCGTCCAGCGACAGGGCGTTCCATCCAGGCATTCCCATCGCCCCACAGGCAACGGCAACGCCACCGATGCCACCAACAGGGTCAACAGAATTGTCGCTGTCAGTCGTCGCATCGCCCTAACCTCTCCGAACTGTCTCTTCAGACGGCAGACTCCCCAAGAGGTTCCTGATGATTTGGGGGGGCGCGTTGATCCATACCGACTTGAGTGTGTTCCTCTCCTCCCACTAACTGTAGTAGCCTGGCGACGTCAGACTCGTTGGCGGGGCACAGAGCAAACACCAACGGCACGCCATAAGCGTTGGTCAACACGGTCAAGCCGAGCCCGAAAAAGCCGCGTTTGTGGGCACTTTGATAGCCATAAGCCCCCTCGCCCTACTGATTAGCACCCGGCTTATCAAAGGGGAACTAAACAGGCTAACGGGACGGTTTAAAGTTTTTTTGTCATGATACTTGACAATATTGCTATCAAGTTTTATAATAACGAGTGGAAGAGCCAGCCAGCTATCTCTAAGGGATGGCTGGCGGGAATCTGTTGAGGAGGTGAGAGATATGGCTGGTTTGGCGCGTTGGAAGCCGTTCGAGGAGATGCTCTCTCTGCGGGAGCGGATGGACCGTCTATTTGATGAGTTGTGGCGCGACCCGTTCTTCAGCGGCTGGGAGGTCGGGCGCACGTGGGCGCCTGCCCTCGACTTCTCCGAGACGAAAGATGATTACATCGTCCGTCTGGAGGCGCCGGGGGTCAAACAGGGCGACATTGAGGTTACCTTGCAGAATAACGTCCTGACCATTCAGGGCAAGCGCGAGCGGAGTGAGGAGCATAAGGACGAGACTGTTCATCGCGTGGAGCGCGTCTATGGCTCCTTCTCGCGCAGCCTGACCATTCCCAGCGGGGTTAAGGTGGATGACATCAGCGCCACTTACAAGGACGGCATCCTCGAAATTCGCCTCCCCAAGAGCGAGGAGAGCAAGCCCAAAAAGATTGAGTTGAAGTCGGCGTAATTGTCGCGCCGCAGGGCGGGGGATTACCCCGCCCTGCGGCGTAGGACAAGTTGCTAACTTGTCCTACGGCGTTCAGGTGGAGGTGAATGAGACATGAAGCGGAGTCTCATCACTTGCGGGCAGTGCGGTCAAGCGATTCACACCATAAAGCCGTGGATGAAGATGCATCGCAACTTCTTATTGTGCCGTCGGTGCTTTGGCGAGTCCTCTTACGAGGGGCGCACGGATCGGTGGAGTGAGGTTTCCCTTTTGGGGTTGACGGTGCCGACTCTAATCTCCTAAGATGGAGGTGAGGGTATGGTGACCTTCAAGAAACTGACGGACTTTATTCGTTCCCGCTGGCAGCGTTTTATCCAGCGCTGGCAGGGGCAGCGCTGGGGGCGTGTCACAAGCCTTGTCCCACGCGCCGAGAGGGGGCAGGGCTGGGGTGGGATGCCGTGGTGGGGTTGGGGAGTGGATACGGTGGACCGCGGAGATGCCTACGTGCTGCGGTATCGTTTGCCTCTGTCCAGCGACAGCGATTTCAGCGTGGCAGTCGTCGGTGACACCCTTGTTCTGCGCGGCAGCGCATCGCGCCAGTGCGAGGAACGCGGGCGTGGCTATTATCGCTTCGCAGCAGTGTCGGGCAGCGTTTATCGGTCAATGCCGCTGCCGCCGGAGGTGGACTCCAGCCGCATTGAAGCGTTCTCACGTAACCGAGAGGTGGAAATTCGCCTGCCCAAACGCGGGATGACCACTGCGACGGTGCGTCGCGTTCCCGTGCGAGCGGGCTAAAGCAACCAATTTCCTAACGGAGGTGATTCGCTATGCGTCAACACTGGGACCCGTTTGCGGATTTGGGACGACTGCGGGAGGAAATGACACGTGCTTTCAGCGATGTGTTTGGACACAGCAGCGTGGAGCCTGCCCAGCGGGCGTGGACCCCACCCGTAGATGTGTGGGAGACGCCGGGCGAGTTCTACTTTGCCGTTGCCCTGCCGGGCGCGAACCCCGAAAGCATTGACGTTCATGTGGAGGGCGAGACGCTTACCATTCGGGGCGAGCGCAAAGCCGAAGAGCGCCACTACCATCGGCAGGAGATTGCCACCGGACCGTTCTACCGCTCCTTCACTTTGGGCGTGCCGGTGGACAACGCGAAGGTGGAAGCCACCTACCGCAACGGCATTTTGGAAGTCAAAGTGCCTAAAGCCGAAGCCGCCAAGCCGCGTAAAGTGCAGGTGCAGGTGGCGTAAACAAAGACAGGAACGACGGGGAACTGGGGAAACTCCCCTCTGCATTTTTGTAACTATTCAGGTATGTTCACTCCTCCCGCCGCACGGTCGATGGGAGGAGAAGGAGTCACCTGAATAGTTACATACCTTTTAGGCCTTTGAGTTCTCCTTAGTTCCCCTACGTTCTTATGTGTTCCCTTGGTCGGAGGAGGTGAGATGCGATGAGACGTGAGCAGCAAGAGCCGCTGTATTCCATCAGTGTCGCCTGTCGGTTGCTGGGCTGTCATCCCCAGACCCTGCGACTGTATGAACGGCTGAACCTAATTAAGCCGCAGCGCCAGCGCAATCGGCGACTGTATTCCAATGCTGACTTAGAACGCGCTCGTCGCATCCAGCATCTCACACGGGATATGGGGGTCAACCTCGCGGGCGTGGAGATTATCCTGCGTTTGCTGAAAATGATAGACGAGATCAACGCGAGATTCGAAGCCGAGCGGGAACGCCTGCGGCGTCTGATAGAGCAGCAGCATCTCAGCGCGCGGATGGAAAACCCTCCCACGCTGATAGATTTCCCCCCAGAGAGGAGGAACGCCTTTCACGAAGACGGCCGGGAGTGAGAAAGAATGGAGGACAGCGCCGTTGTTTTGGTCATGTTGGTGGTAACCTTCGTCATGGGAGCGATTGTTGCCCTTTTCATCGGGGCGATGGTTCTTTATAGTCGCGAGGATCGCGCTCGCACAGAGCGTGAGGTGCGAGACCGCCATCATCCCCCTCATTAGCCATCAACCTTTGACCGTTAACCATTTTGGAGGAAAGGAGGTGACCGCAGATGGCTGCCAAGTCCAAAGACTCCAACGAACTTTGAGGGGTGTCGCGCAACGCGACCGATAAGGAAATCAAACAAGCCTATCGCAAACTGGCGCGCCAGTATCATCCCGACGTGAATCCCCACAACAAAGCCGCCGAAGAGAGGTTCAAGGAAATCAGTGAAGCCTACGCCGTGCTGGGCGACCCTGAGAAGCGCAAAAAATACGACCAGTTTGGGGCGAACTGGGAGCAGTTTGAGCGGGCGGGCGTCAACCCCGAGGACTTTGGTTGGGCGCCGGGCAACGTGCGGGTGGAGTATCGCACCAGCGGCGACTTCAGCGACCTGCGCGACCTGTTCGGGGATATGGGTGGCTTCGGCGGTGACCTTTTTGAGACATTGTTCGGCGGAAGAAAGGGGCGGCGCGGCGGACGCGCAACGGAGTTCGCCATGCGTGGCAACGATGTGGAAGCTGAGTTGCCATTGACGTTGGAAGAGGCCCATCACGGCGTCACGCGGTCACTCTCCGTGGGCGGTAAGACGTTGGAGGTGAAAGTCCCCGCCGGCGTGCGCGACGGCTCGGTCATTCGTCTGGCGGGGCAGGGGCAGCCTGGCGTCGGCGGCGGGCAGGCAGGCGACTTGCTGCTGCGCGTGAAGTTGCTGCCGCACCCGCGCTTCACCGTCGCTGGGGACGATGTGGAGATGGAGTTGCCCATCGCGCCGTGGGAAGCGGTACTGGGCGCGAAAGTGACCGTGCCGACGCTTGACGGCAACGTGGAAATGACCATCCCCGCCGGTGCGCAGGGCGGACAGAGATTGCGCTTGCGGGAAAAGGGGCTGAACAGACGCGGCGGCGGACGCGGCGACCTGTATGTCAAACTCAGAATCGTCGTGCCGAAAAATCCAACGGCGGAAGAGCGGCGGTTGTTTGAGGAGTTGGCGAAAGTGTCGCGCTTCCGCGCACGATAGGCGAGCTGAGTCAAACGAAATCCCAATCTATCAGCGGGGTGAACATGATGTTAAAGTGCGTGGAAGGCATTTAGCGCGATGGCAAAGTCAAACTGCTGGAGACGCCTGAAGGGGTTAACTCCGTCAAGCACCCTTCGCTTGGCTCAGGACAAGCCTCGCCGCGTTGAGACCCTTCGCTCCGCTCGCAATGACAGCTGTTTTCAGAGGGGAGGGATTGGGGGAAGGGAGTGCAGCAACTGCGTAACTTTTGATTATACGGAATACCAGAGAGGTGATCGTCCATGCGTTTCGATAGATTCACCGAAAAAGTTCAACAAGCCGTGCTGGAGGCGCAGAGCCTCGCCACGCGCTTGAGCCATCAGCAGATTGACGTGGAACACTTGCTGCTCGCGCTGCTGGAGCAGGAGCGGGGCATCGCGCCCGCCATTTTGCAGAAGGCGGGCGTGAACCTCGACGCCCTACGGCAGCAGGTCGAGCGCGAGTTGCAGAAGATGCCCAAGGTCATGGGACCGTCGGGCGCGCCCGATCAAGTTTATCTGACGGGCAGGATGAATCAGGTCATGGTGCGCGCCGAAGATGAGGCGAAGCAACTCAAGGACGAATACATCTCCGTCGAGCATGTATTGCTGGCGATGACGCAGGACGGCGGAGCCGTGGGGCGCATCTTCCAGGACCTGGGCATCACCCGCGCGCGGTTGATGACGGCGTTGAAGGAGGTGCGCGGCAGCCAGCGCGTCACCACCCCGAACCCCGAAGACACTTACCAAGCCCTCGAACGCTACGGGCGCGACCTCACCCAACTTGCCGCGCAGGGGAAACTCGACCCCGTCATCGGGCGCGATGAGGAGATTCGCCGCGTCATTCAGATTCTCGCGCGGCGCACCAAGAACAACCCCGTCCTCATCGGCGAGCCCGGCGTGGGAAAGACGGCCATTGTCGAAGGCTTGGCGCAGCGCATCGTGCGCGGCGATGTGCCCGAAGGTTTGAAGGACAAGCGCATCGTCGCGCTGGACATGGGCGCCATCGTGGCGGGCGCGAAGTATCGCGGTGAGTTTGAGGAGCGGCTCAAAGCCGTGCTCAAAGAGGTGCAGGCATCCGAAGGGCAAATCATCATGTTCATTGATGAGATTCACCTCGTCGTCGGAGCGGGGCGGGCGGAGGGCGCGCCGATGGACGCGGCGAACCTGCTCAAGCCGATGCTGGCGCGCGGCGAACTGCACTGCATCGGGGCGACGACGTTGGACGAATACCGCAAGAACATCGAGAAAGACGCCGCTTTGGAGCGACGTTTCCAGCCTGTCCTCGTGGACCAGCCCAGCGTCGAAGACACCATTTCCATTCTGCGCGGCTTGAAGGAGCGGTATGAAGTCCATCACGGCGTGCGCATCAAGGACAGCGCGCTGGTCTCGGCGGCGGTGTTGAGTCACCGCTACATCTCCGACCGCTTCCTGCCCGACAAGGCGATTGACCTCGTGGACGAAGCCGCCGCCCGCCTGCGCACGGAGATTGACTCCCTGCCCGCCGAACTGGATGAAGTGCAGCGGCGCGTCATGCAACTGGAAATCGAGCGCGAGGCGCTGAAGAAGGAAACCGACAAGGCTTCAGCGGAGCGGCTGGTCAAGCTGGAAAAGGAACTCGCCGAGTTGCGCGCTGAAGCCGACGCGCTGCGGGCGCAGTGGCAGGTCGAAAAAGAAGCCGTGCAGCGCATCCGCAAAATCAAAGAGGAGATTGAGCAGACCCGCATCGCCATCGAGCAAGCCGAGCGCGCCTACGACCTGAACAAAGCCGCCGAGTTGAAGTATGGCAAACTGACGCAGTTGCAGAGGCAGTTAGCCGAAGCCGAGTCGCAAGCGTCAGCAAGCGGCAACCGCCCGCGCTTGCTGAAAGAGGAAGTGGACGAGGAGGACATCGCCGAAGTCGTCAGCCGCTGGACGGGCATCCCCGTCAGCAAGCTGCTGGAGGGCGAGAGGGAAAAACTACTGCGCCTCGCCGAACACCTGCACCAGCGCGTAGTGGGGCAGGAGGAAGCAGTGGACGCCGTCGCCGACGCGGTGCTGCGGGCGCGCAGCGGCATCAAAGACCCGCGCCGTCCCATTGGCTCGTTCCTGTTCCTCGGACCGACGGGCGTGGGCAAAACCGAGTTGGCGCGGGCGTTGGCGGAGTTCCTGTTCGACGACGAGAACGCGATGGTGCGGCTCGACATGAGCGAATACATGGAGAAGCACACCGTCGCGCGGCTCATCGGCGCGCCGCCGGGCTACGTCGGTTATGAGGAAGGCGGGCAGTTGACCGAAGCGGTGCGCCGTCGTCCTTACACTGTTGTTCTCTTCGACGAGGTGGAGAAAGCGCACAGCGACGTTTTCAACGTCCTGCTGCAAATCCTCGACGACGGACGCTTGACGGACGGGCAAGGGCGCACGGTGGACTTCAAGAACACCGTCATCATCATGACCAGCAACGTCGGCAGCCACCTGATTCTTGGGCGCCGCGCCGAACCGGGTTCAGTGGACTACGAGTTGATGAAGAACGAGGTGCTCGGGCTGCTGCGGCAGACGCTCAAGCCGGAGTTCCTCAACCGCATTGACGACATCGTGGTGTTCCACGCCTTGACCGAGGAACACCTGCAGAAGATTACGGACATCCAACTGGCGCGGCTGAACGAACGCCTCGCGGAGCAGAACATCACGTTGGCGGTCAGCGACGCGGCGAAGCGCTTCATCGCCGACGCGGGCTACGACCCCAACTACGGCGCGCGCCCGCTCAAGCGCACCATCCAGCGGCTCATTGAGACCCCGCTGGCGCGTCGCCTCCTCGCTGGCGACGTGCGCGAAGGGCAGCGCGTCGTGGTGGACGTGCGCGGGGAGGAGTTGATCTTCCTGCCGCAGGAGCAAACCGCCGAAGCCGCCGTGGCGTGATAACAGGCAGAAAGAGCACAGCGAAAGGCGAGGGGCAGAAGGCGGAAAAGTCGTTGTTTTCGCCCTTCGCCTTTCCTCTTTCGCCTTTCGCTGCGTCCTCAACGATCTTGAGATATGCTGCCCTTACGCGACAATATCCCCTCCCGCCGTTATCCTTTCGTCAACATCGCTCTGATATGGACGAACTTCCTCGCCTTTGCCTACCAGTTGAGTCTGGGCGACCGCCTCGACGACTTTCTGCGCCTGACGGGTGTTGTCCCTGCTCACTTCACCCAAGGCACCTCACCTCTGGGTTGGTATCCTTTGCTGACCTCCCTGTTCCTGCACGGTGGCTGGATGCATCTGCTGGGGAACATGCTGTTTCTGTGGATTTTCGGGGATAACGTGGAAGACCGGCTGGGACATCTGCGTTATCTCTTTTTCTACTTGGTGTGCGGCGTCGGCGCCAGTATCGTTCACATCTTCTTCAACCTTAATTCGACCGTGCCTGCCATCGGCGCGTCGGGGGCGATTTCGGGCGTGCTGGCGGGTTACCTGATGCTTTACCCCACCGCGCGCGTAGCCACGCTCGTCATCTTCTTCTTCCTGATTGATATTGTCGAACTGCCCGCCCTGCTGTTCATTGGCATCTGGTTCCTGCAGCAGTTCTTCGCGGGCGTCGCCATGCTACCGTTTGCCGACGCGGCGGTGGGCGGCGTCGCTTACTGGGCGCATATCGGCGGGTTTGTCGTGGGCTTTGTATGCGTGCGCTTCTTTTGCATCAAGCGCCCGGCGCGGCGGCGGTTTGCGGATGAGTGGTATCCGTTTTAAGGTGTTCATGAGGCTCACGGAGTTCAGGGCAGCGGTGGGGGTTCCATCCCAGGAGAGCGGGCAACTTTCCGGAGAGGCTCTCTGAGGTTCTGTCACTATTGGGGTTTTATGTGTGCTAATCGCAATTGCAGGTCGAACTGCTCGGCGCGTGGCAGCCAGGGGTTTTGCCGTCCGTTCGTCATCGTCGAGACCGTATGCGCCACGTAGTCCAGCAGGGCGGCTACGGTGACGACGCCCCGGCGGTGGGGGTCGGCTTTGTCGCGCAGCCCCTCCAGCACCCCTGCAGAAGCGCGGCGGTCGCCGTCAGTCATCCGCCTGACATAAACAATCACCTCTCTACACTTGAACCCCCTTTGCCCTCCCAGTATAATGCTATCCGTATTCATCGTCAATGCGGAGGCTCTCTTTCATGGATATGCAGCGCGTCATCCGCGAACTGCAACAGCGCATCAGCGGCGAAGTGCGCTTCGATGATATGACCCGCTGGCTTTACAGCACCGACGCCAGTATTTATCAAATCGTGCCCCTCGGCGTCGTCATTCCCCAGACCGTAGATGATGTCATCGCCACCGTGGAAGTCGCTGCCGAGCATAACGTTCCGATTCTCCCTCGCGGTAGCGGCACCTCGCTGGGCGGGCAGACCGTTGGCAAAGCCATTGTCCTGGATTTCTCCAAATACATGAACCATATTCTGGAACTCAACGCCGACGAGGGCTGGGTGCGCGTGCAGCCCGGCGTCGTCCTCGACGAACTCAACGCCGCCCTGAGACCGCAGGGCTTGATGTTCGCCCCTGATGTCGCCACCAGCAACCGCGCCTCCCTCGGCGGCATGGTCGGCAACAACTCCAGCGGGGCGCACTCTCTTCTTTACGGCAAAACAGTGGACCACGTGAGGGCAGTAGAGGTCGTGCTGGCGGATGGGACGCGGGTGATGCTGGGTGACCAGTCATCACATGCGGCGCTGCCTGCCGCCCGTATCGCGGACGGACTGCGCCGCATCGTCGCCGAAAACCGCGATGAAATTATGACGCGGTTTCCGAAGATCCTGCGCCGCGTGGCGGGCTACAACCTCGAATGGTTTCTGCCGCTTGAGGACCGTCGGGCGTTCGCGCGCGGACGGCTGCAGCCGCTGGTGGACGAGTTTAACCTGGCGAAGATCCTCGTCGGCTCGGAGGGCACGCTGGCGACGACGGTGGAGGCGACGCTGAACCTCGTGCCAGTGCCGAAAAGGACTGCCCTGTGCGTTGTTCACTTCGACGACCTGTATGAGTCCCTTGAAGCGACACCGCTTTGCTTGGACTGTGAGCCATCCGCAGTGGAGTTGACCGACAAGTTCATTCTCGACCTGACCCGAGGCAACCGCGTCCACGCCCGCCAGCGTGCCTTTTTGCAAGGCGACCCGGCGGCGATTCTGATAGTGGAGTTCTACGGGGCAAGCCAAGCCGAACTGAAAGAAAAAATCTGCAACCTGAAATCCGTCATGCAAAATGCCCGGTTGGGTTACGCCTTTTACGATGCCTACGACCCCGCCGACCAAGCCCGGGTGTGGAACGTGCGCAAAGCCGGGCTGGGGCTGCTGATGGGCATGAAGGGGGACGCCAAACCGCAGGGGTTCATCGAGGACACCGCCGTTGCACCTGAATATCTCGCCGACTACATCCGGCGGCTCGACCGAATCATCCGCGCGCACGGCTGTCAAGCGGTTTACTACGCGCACGCCTCCGTGGGCTGTTTGCATGTCCGCCCCATCCTGAGCCTCAAGTCCCGCGACGGCGTGGAGACGATGCGCGCCCTCTGCGAGCAAGCGTGCGACCTCGTGCTGACATACGGCGGCTCGTTCAGCAGCGAGCATGGCGACGGGCTGGTGCGCAGCGCGTTCATCGAGCGCGCCTACGGACGCCAAATCGTCGCAGCCTTCCAGCAGGTCAAGCGCCTCTTCGACCCGCAGGGGATTATGAACCCCGGCAAAATCGTCCACCCGCCCCCGATGACCGAAAACCTCCGTTACGGGGCGCACGACCGCCCCGTCAACGTGCGCACCTACTTCGACTTCTCCGCAGATGGCGGCATCCTCGGAACCGTTGAACTGTGCAGCGGTGTGGGGGAATGTCGCAAAAAAACTGGAGGGGTCATGTGCCCCTCCTACCGCGCCACGCGGGAGGAAGCCCACACCACGCGGGGAAGAGCCAACGCTTTGAGAAGGATGCTGTCCGGCGAACTTCCCCCCGAGCAGATGTGGGGTGACGACGTTTACGAGGTCCTCGACCTCTGCCTCGAATGTAAAGCCTGTAAAGCCGAGTGCCCGTCCAACGTGGACATGGCGAAACTCAAAGCCGAGTTCCTCGCCCACTACTACGAGCAACATGGCACGCCCCGCCGCGCCCGGTTTTTCGCCCACGTTGCCTCCCTCAGTCAACTCGGCTGCGCCCTGGCGCCGCTGGCGAACTATTTGCTGAACACGCCTCCCAGCCGCGCCCTGCTGGAAAAGTTGCTGGGCATTGACCGCCGCCGCCCGCTGCCACCGTTTGCCAAGCAAACCTTCCCTCAATGGTTCACGTTTCACGTCTCGCGTTTGGCGCATCCTGCATCACGCCCGACCGTTGTGCTGCTTGACGATACCTTCATGCGTTATAACGAACCGCACATCGGCATCGCCGCCGTGCGCGTCCTCGAAGCGTTCGGACATCGTGTCGCGCTGGCGGGACTCCCCTGCTGCGGACGCCCGATGATTTCCAAGGGCTTGCTCCACGACGCCCAACAACTCGCCGCCCACAACATCTATCAACTCATGTTCTTCATCCGACAGGGCATCCCCATCGTCGGCTGCGAACCCAGCTGCCTCAGCGCGATTCAAGACGACTACCGCGATTTAGTCGGCGGGGAAGCCGCCCAGCAAGTGGCTGAGCATACATTCATGCTGGAAGAATTTCTAACCACCTCATCCCCCGACCCCCCGATCCCCCAACCCCCTCCCAAAGCCCCTCCGCGTCGGGCTTTGTTGCACGGGCACTGTCACCAAAAAGCCCTCGGTAGCACATCCGCGACGCTCGCGCTCCTGCGCTGGGCGGGCTACGAGGTGACCGAGATTCCCTCCGGCTGCTGCGGCATGGCGGGGTCGTTTGGGTATGAAAAAGAGCATTACGACCTCAGTTTGCAAATCGGCGAGTTGAGCCTGTTCCCCGCCGTCCGCGCCGCGTCGCCCGAGACGATCATCGTTGCGCCGGGCACGTCCTGCCGTCACCAAATCGCTCACGCGACAGGACGAGCGGTGAAGCATCCGATTGAAGTCGTGGCGGAAGCGTTGGAGGTTGCAGAGCGGGAAAACCCCTGAGCCGGAGAACTGGAGCCAGCGGTCGGACTCGAACCGACGACCGGCGGTTTACGAAACCGCTGCTCTGCCGACTGAGCTACGCTGGCGGGACGGCTATGATTATACTCCACGCCGTCGGGTTTGTCAAACGGACGCGCTGCCGCCGTTGACGTGGCGGTGGATACGGCGCACGAAGTCGCGGTCATATTCGCCCAACGTGCCGATGCTGCGCTGCAGGTCGTCCGCCTGACGGTGCTGACCGTTGCATTGATAGGCGTAACTGAGCAGCGTCTTGTAGGAGCGGTTCTGCGGCGCGAGTTGCGTGGCGCGTTCAAACAGCGCAACGGCTTTGTGCGCCTGGTTCGCTCGCAGGTAGGCGGCGCCCAGCCGCAGCAGATAGTATTCGTCCAGCGGCGCGAGCCGCACAGCGGCTTCGAGGCAGGCGATCGCTTCGGAGAGGCGGTTCATCTGCAGGTAGATGTCCGCCAGTTGAAAGCGATAGTAGGCGTCGTTGGGCGCGTAAGAAATCGCCGTTTCCAGTTGCGCAATTGCTTCGCTCCATGCGCCCACCTTTGCCAGCACCGCTGCAAACCGCCCGCGATAGTAGGCGCGGTGCGGGCTAAAGCGGACGGCGCGCTCGAAGGAGATGAGCGCAGGTTCTATCAAGCCGTATTGCTCGCAGAGGTCGCCGATGCCAAAGTGGGCGTCAGCAAAATGGTGGTCTACTTCCAACGCCCGTTGATACATTTGCAGGGCACGTTCCGGCATTTCATTGGCGACGTAGCAATCGGCGAGGCGCGTCAGGCGCGCCGGGTTGTGAGCGTCCAGCCTCACAGCGCGGCGATACATCCGCAGCGCACGCTGAAAGTTGCCCGCCGCTGCTTGCTGGTCGCCCAACCGCTCCCACCACTCAGCATCATAAGCCGTAGCTGCTTCATCAGGTTCAAACAGTTCGTTTTCACGCATCTCGTCTGCCATGTCAGCACTCATTTTCATGCCTCATGCGTCATTCCTCTGGGCGGCGCGGGTCTCTGACCCCACCGTGACGTTTGACCGAAGGGGCTTCCTGCCCTGCAGGGTTAAAATCTCTTCTCGCTGTCCAGCAGCAGGGTGACAGGTCCGTCGTTGTCAATGCTCACCAACATTCTCGCTTGGAAGACGCCCGTTTGCACGGGAACGCCTTCGGCTTGAAGAAACATGACAAACTGCTCGTAAAGTTGACATGCCACGTCCGGCGGCGCGGCGTCGGTGAAACTGGGACGCCGCCCCTTGCGGCAGTCCCCGTAGAGCGTAAAGTTCGACACCGCCAGAACGCTGCCACCTATATCTTTGACGGAAAGGTTCAATTTCCCTTCTGCGTCCTCAAAAATTCTGAGGTGGGCGATTTTTTCCGCCAGATACTTCGCGTCCGCCGCCGCGTCGCCGTGCCGCACACCGAGCAAGACCACCAGCCCCGCGCCGATGGCGCGGCGGTCCTCGCCGAGGGTTACGCTGGCTTGTCGGACGCGCTGGACGACGGCACGCATGTTCCGTTCACCTCACTATCCTCCGCACGTCGCGCACGTTGGGCAATTGGCGGATGCTGTCCATCACGGCGTTGAGGTCGTTCAGATGGTGAACGGACAGCACCAACTTGGTATGCACGATGCGGTTCGCGTCGGTGAACGACTGCGCCGATTCGATGTTGATTTTCCTCTCGCTGATAGCAGAGGTAATGTCTTTGAGCAACCCCACGCGGTCGAAAGACTCCACGAGGATTTCGGTCTGATAGGTCACGTCCTTGTGGAACGTCCACTCCACCTCCATCAGGCGGTCAGGCTCGCGCTGGCTGTAGGCTTTGATGTTGTAACAATCGTAGCGGTGGATCGTCACGCCGCGCCCGCGTGTGACGTAGCCGACGATGCGGTCGCCCGGCAGCGGGGCGCAGCAACGGGGGACGCGATAGAACAGGTTGTCCCCGCTCTGGGCTGACACGCCTACGTCCAATCGCCCCTGACCGTTCGCGGGCGGCGGTTTTTTAGGCAGCCGCTCGCTTGAGGCACGCGCTCTATTTTTGTCCCTGCGCAGTTCGGTTTCTACCCGCGACAGGATGCCCGCCACTGAGTAATCCCCCCAGCCGACGGCGGCAAACAGTTGGTCGGCGCTTTTCATGTTGCAGGCTTTAGCAATGCGGTCAAACACCCCCGCATTCATCAGTTCGTGGAACTTCAACCGCGCGGCGCGGCAGGCGCGCTCGATACGCTCGCGCCCGTCCTCACAGTTCTGCTCAAACGACTGCTTCTTCAAGTATCCCTTGATGCGGTTGCGGGCGGTGGGGGTTTTGACGAACTCCAGCCAGTCGCGGCTGGGACCGCGCGGCGTTTTGGCGGTGAGGATCTCACAGATGTCGCCGTTTTGCAGTTGATACTCCAGGGGCACAATCTGTCCGTTGACCCGCGCCCCGATGCAGCGGTGTCCGACCTCGGTGTGGATGCGATAGGCGAAATCCACCGGCGTCGAACCGACCGGCAGTTCCACCGCGTCCCCCTTGGGGGTGAAGACGAACACCTGCTCTTGATATAGGTCCAGTTTGAGCGACTCCAGAAAGTTGTGGGGATTGTCGCGTTCATCGTCTTGCAGTTCCAGCACCACCCGCAGCCAGCGCAGTTTGTCGCCGAATCGCTCCTCCCGCTCCCCCTCGCGCTTGTAGCGCCAATGGGCGGCGATACCGTAGTCCGCCTCGCGGTGCATCTCCCAGGTGCGGATTTGCACCTCCATCGGCTCCTGATTCGGACCGAGAACCTTCGTATGCAGCGAGCGGTAGTTGTTGGGCTTGGGCTTAGCGATGTAATCGGCGTCCATGCCCTCAATCGGCATCCATAAACTATGCACAATCCCGAGGGCATGGTAACATTCGGGGACGGTGCGGACGATGACGCGAATGGCGGTCAAATCATAGATTTTGTCGAAGTCAATCTCCTGCTTGCGCATCTTCTCGTAGATGCTGTAAAAGTGCTTGGGGCGCCCCTGAATCTCCGCCTCGATGCCTTCTGCTTTCAAGCGGTCGGACAGTTGCGCGATGGCTTCTTGGACGAGGTGCATCCGCTCGGCGCGGGTTTTGTTGACGCGGCGAATCAGGTCCTCATAGACTTCAGGCTCCAGATGTTTGAGCGCGTAGTCCTCGAGTTCGGCCTTGATGCGCTGGATGCCCAGACGGTGGGCGATGGGCGCGAAGATTTGCAGGGTCTCTTGCGCGATCTCTTTGCGCCGTTCAGCGGGGAAGGGGTCGAGGGTGCGGAGGTTGTGGAGGCGGTCGGCGAGTTTGATGATGATGACGCGAATGTCCTCATCCATGGCGAGGAACAGTTTCCTCAAGTTCTCTGCCTGTTTCTGCTGCTTGCTGGAAAAGTCAATCTGCATCAGTTTGGTCACGCCGTTGACCAGTTTCGCCACGCCCGCGCCGAACTGCTCTCTCAGCGTGTCCAGCGACACGCCGCAGTCCTCCATAACGTCGTGCAGCAGCCCGGCGGCGACGGTCTCCTCGTCCATCCCCAACTCGGCGAGGATGATGGCGACCTGGAGCGGGTGCGTGATGAACGGCTCGCCCGTCAGCCGCCTATTGTCCTTGTGGGCTTCGGCGGCGAACTCATAGGCACGCTGGATGAGACTCACGTCCGCGTTCTGCCGCTGCGCTTGTATGCGGTTGAGCAAATCGTCGATCTTCATATCAGGTTACGCGTTTCAGGTTTCGGGAGTTCAGGTGATCACGCGCAACGCGGATACCATCCGTCCCCGTTAGGCTCTCTCGAAAATAGCCGCATCCGCGTTCAGTCCCCGCTCCGGCGGAGCCGATGGCTCGGCAGGAACCTCGCCCTCCCGGTGGTGCCCCGAAAGGGATAGGAACAACGCCTCTGGAAAGTGATTATAGCAGATGAGATGGAGTTTGTGAACCCACTGCCACTGACGTGGACGCTTTCAAAACGACTTTGCCTGCGTCGCCCAGCATCATTATTCTCCTCATCGCTATATCAGAACGCAGCCCGATTTGTCAAACGCGGTGGAAGCGAGTATGATTACATTCCGTCTATCCGATCCATCCTGTGTAAAAAATGAGGAGGGAGAACCTTGCACCGCGAGGACGCTCTGGCGTTGTTGCACGAGCATACGAAAAGCGATAGTTTGCGCAAGCACGCTTACGCCGTGGAAGCCGCGATGCGGTTTTATGCGCGGAAGTTCGGGGAGGACGAAGAGAAGTGGGGCGTCGTCGGACTGCTCCACGATTTCGATTACGAGGCGAATCCCAGCCCCGAGAGCCATCCGTGGAAGGGCGTGGAGATTCTGCGGGCGAAGGGCTATCCGGAGGACGTCCTTCACGCGATTTTGGGGCATGCCACATACACCAACACCCCCCGCCTGAGTCTGCTGGACAAGACGCTGTTTGCGGTGGATGAGTTGACGGGATTCATCATCGCTGTCGCCTTAGTGCGCCCGAACAAAAGCATTCACGAAGTCGAAGTTGCCTCCGTCAAGCGCAAAATGAAAGATAAAGCCTTCGCCCGCGCCGTGAAACGCGAGGACATCGTGCAAGGCGCGGAGGAATTGGGCGTGCCGCTGGACGAACACATCGCCAACGTCATCGCCGCGCTCAAAGGCGTGGCGGGAACGTTGGGCTTGGAGTAACTTCGGCGGGGCTTCATCGTTGCTTCTTGCCCGCCTTGAGCAATTGCACCATCTCAGCGATGCGCTTCTGGCGCGTCGCAGGGCGCTTGGCGCTCTCGACCCAACGAACGTAATTCTTTCGGTAGAACGTCGCCAGGGAGTCGAAGAAGGCCTTGGCTTGCGGTTCTGCATCGAGGGCAACGACGATGTCCGGTGCAAGGGCATCAGCCTGGGGACCCTCCGGGGCGAGCACGACCTCGACCTTCGCACCAACCTCCACACCGTTGTCACGCCGCCAAGCGGCGCCGAGCGGTAGAAAAAACTGGGTTGCCTCGGAGTCGAGCAAACCACGAATCGGGCGGCCATTGATGGAGCCAGTGACGTAGTGCCGCTGCTTCGCGCCCCACACCTCATGCGGGTTGAATGGGATGACAACGTAGGTTCTGGTGCCAGCCTGGACAACGGTTGTTTTAAAGCGCTGCCTTGACAAGGGATTCACCTCTCTTCGTCTCCCCCGAAAATACCTGTCGTGGCGAGCAGGGCCCAGTCATCCCCTCCGTAGCCGCCATCCCCTCGCGGCAGGGATGGCTTCACTCCGCTCGCAACGACGGGCATTTTCGGAGGCAAGGGCAAAACGCAAAAGTTTAGATCGCTAATGACCGGTTTCAGCCTGCAGGGGAGACGTTGTTGCCTTTGGGTCGCGGCAAAGCGGGTGGCTCGGAGCGGTAGGGGAGCGGGATGAATTCCACGCTGGGGCGCCGCTGCGCGGGTTGGGGGTAGAGGTGCATGAGTTGATAGACCTCTTCTGGCACGTCGGTCGAAATCGGCAGCCCCAACTCTTTAAGGACATCCGCCCAAATCGGGTAATCGTGCGTGAAGCGCCCATCGGTCAACAGGGCGGCGATCTCCTCGGCTTGGTCGGGCGGGAACTTGTCGGCGATGACGCGCTTGACCACGTCCCGCACCTGCCGCAACGCCTTCTCCGCTATGTCTGCCAGAATGAGGGTGCGATCGTCGACTTCGTTCACCGATTTTTGCGCCACCACCTTCACAATCGAAGCGGCGGGATACTCACCCAACTGGGGGTCGACGGGACCGAGCACCGCGTGCGCGTCCATCACAATCTCGTCCGCCGCGAGGGCAATCAGCGTCCCGCCGCTCATCGCGTAATGCGGCACAAATACCGTCACCTTACCTTTGTGTTTGCACAAGGCGCAGGCGATTTGCTCGCTGGCGAGCACCAAGCCGCCGGGGGTGTGGAGGATCAGGTCAATCGGCATGTCCTCAGGCGTGAGGCGAATCGCCCGCAGCACCGCTTCGCTATCCTCAATGTTGATGTAGCGAAAGAGAGGGATGCCCAGAAAAGACATCGTTTCTTGCCGATGAATGAGCGCGATCACCCGTGAGCCCCGCCTGCGCTCGATGGCTTCCAGCAGGCGCAGCCGCGCGGCTTCCAGCATTCTCTGCTGCATCATCGGCAGAAACGCTGACGCCAGTAGCAAAAACCAGATCAGACCAGACAGAAATTCCATCGCGACCCCCTTAAAGCCTTGCCGATCACCTCCCCCGATTGAAATTGCGGGCTGCATCAGCAGACCCCCGATTTCAATGAGGGTTGGCTCATATTGACTTTTGCCTTTCGCGCTTCTCTTCCTCTCTGCTACAGGAAAACGTCATGGCGAGCGCAGCGAAGCAATGACAGGCACTTTCGCGGGAGAGGGCAAAGCGCAAAAGCCATGAAGAACTGATCCACGGTCGTGTGATCTGCGGGCATGGATGAACCCCCCGAGCAAGTTCGAGCAGCCGATGGGGGAGTGGTTTCTGACCTCGCTCCCGCGCTCGAGTGAAGGTCTCAAGGCAGGCAGGAGGCCGGCGCTACTGAACGGCAAGAGACGTCCCGACGCGTCGGGACGTCTCTTGTGGCTCCACACGATGTGCCGGGCATCGCGTGAAGTCCGCTGACTTTATCGGCGCGAGGGATGAGGAATTTAGAGCCTCTGCAACTGACGCAGGAAGCGCGAGGTCGGCTCGAATTTCGTCTCCACCAGAATCCCCTCGTTGGACACCTTGAACAGGCGCACGCCGCTGTCGTGGTTGCTGCCGCGCACTTTGAGGAGGACAAGCGTTTTGCGAATGTGGTCTTGAATGCGACGCAGGCGCAGCGCCAGAATCGTGTCGAACACCATCGCTAAATCGGATTCGACGACCTCTTTGTCCGCCGTCTCTTCGCCCACCTGACGGGTGACGATGGAGGTGATGTTGTGCTGGGTGAACAGGTCAATGAGAGCGTAGACGTAATCACGCAGGCGTTTGATGTCATCGTGGAACGACGGTTCCAAGTCGGTCAGGCTGTCCAGCACGACGCGCTTGAAGGTCTGCTTTTGTAGCGTCTCTTCGATTTCCCAGTAAAGGGCATCGGGGTCAATCTGGATGGGTGAGTGGTGGAGGATGTGGATGTTGCCGTCGTTGACCATCTGCTCCAGGTTGAGCCCGATGGAGCGGGCGGAGTTCATGAGTTTCTGGGGCGACTCACGCAGGGCGATGAACAAGCCGCGCTCGCCTTGCGTGACGCCCTCAGCCAAGAACTGAAGGGCGAAGTTGGTTTTGCTGCTACCGGGGTCGCCCGCGACCAACGCTGAAAATCCCTCGATGAGTCCGCCTTCTAACATGCGGTCTAAGCCGCCGATGCCGGTGGGCACGCGCCGGGCGCTGTCGGCAACCGCTGCGCTGCTGGCGCGATACAGCCGCCGCGCCATCGGGCGGGGATAGACCCTCATGCCTTGCTCGTTGATTTGCATCGCATGTTTGCCAGAGATGAAGTTCTGCCCGCGCGCTTTGAGCACCTCGATGAACCGCTTGCGGTCGAAGTCGCGCACCTCCAGCACGAAGATGCGAATGACCGCGTCGACGACGTATTGCTCGAAGGACACCACCCCGCGCTCCTCGTGCGCGACCTCCTGGGTGAGCAGCGTCGTGAACCCGCCCTGCTTGAGGGTGTTGAGGAAACTGTTCATCAGTTCGCGCAGTTGCACGGGGTCGGTGGTGATGCGCTGAAAGTGGCTCACGCTGTCGAGGAAGATGCGCTGCACTTTCATCTCCCGCGCCTGTTGTTGGAAGATACCTTGCGCGTCCTGCACCTGCCGCTGGAACACCCCTGGCGAGGTGGAGATGATGCGCAGTTTGTTTTCGCGTTCTAACGCCTGCAAGTCCCAGCCGAAGTTGAGCGCGTCACGATACATCTGTTGCGGAAACTCCTCGAACGTGATGACCATACCCGGCTCGTTGCAGAACTTCGCGCCGTGATAGATGAACTGCAATCCCAACGTCGTCTTGCCCGCCCCGGGCGTTCCCTGCACCAGCACCGCATCACCCTTGAGAATACCGCCCATGAATACGTCGTCTAAGCCGGGAATACCTGTCGAGATCTTAGTCACGGGGAATCGTCCTCCCTTGCAGTAAATCGCTAAGAATCTGGTGGCGTTGGTCGAGGGGCAGATAATAGGTTTTGATGAAGTTTTCAACCGCCTCTTGTATCTTTTCGTCGCGGTTGAGGGTAAAGACCGCATCCTTGCCTTCGCCGATTTTCGTGAGAATGTGGGCTTGGGAGAGTTCCTCGGCGGCGATAGATACCTTCTCCAAGTCGAGTCCCAGCCAACGGGACAGACCAGCGGCGTCGTCCACGGTGTATTGGTTGAGATAAAAGAATGCCAGCAATTCGACTTTCGCAGGCGAATCCAGCACTGCCCTTAACCAGCCGTTGTGACTTGTCGGCATCAGCAACACCCGTTTCCGAGTCGTCCTGCGCCTCCACAATGCGTCTCTGCTGTCTCTTCAACGGCAGAGCGTATTGCTTCTGCCTCGTCCCTCAGAAGCACCTTAAAAAGTCACGCCCAAAGTTTAGCGCATTTGCGTCATGTTGTCAATGAGATTTTTTCTGACCGCTGAAGAATTCGTCTCCTGCCGAGTGGAATGCGGTGCCTTCCCCATCAGCACAGAGCGCTCGCCATGACAGGTATTGGAACTTACTGAAACTGGGCGTCCGTTAGGCGCTTTACCCACATCAAGCCCTGTGGGCTGGGGCTACATTTTCCCCGGACACAAATGGCAGAAAAAACCTTCCTTTATGCAGTACGTCATGTTAGGATAAAACTGAGGAACAAGGAAGTAGAGGCGAAGAGAGGAGAGAATAGGTCATGATGCTTCATCGTCATTGTTTGATGGTGTGGATGATCAGCGCTGTCGGGTTTTCCCTGCTGGCAGGATGTGCCCGTCAGAAAGAAGAAGATGAGACACCTCTTCTGTCCTCCAAGATACGACAAGAGGAAGGTAGAAGCCTGTTTGACACCCCGCCCCCTGTGAAGGGAAAACTGACATCGGACTTAGATGTGCCACTGGAGGAGCGGACCTTCGCCGAGTCCCTGACTGCAGAGATGCGCAAACATAAGGAACGCGAGCAAAAGCGAGCGGCACAAGCCCCGCCGTCGTCATCGGCTGCCGACGCTTTACCGCCGGGCGCGTTGGACGCCCCGAAGTCTTCCCCTCTGCCAGCCTCTTCCATAGAGGAGTTGGACCAAATAGGCCTCTCTTCCTTCCGAAGAGTTCCGGGCGACATACAGATCCCTGATGTGTCTATCGCGTCTCGCTCTCGACCTCCTGCGTCGGGTCCTTCACGGGCGGTGGTAGTTCCGGTTGCCAAAGTCATCCTGCGCTCCCTCGCCGAGGTCAACAAACTTCTGGGGTTGCCACGGGAGAAGAGCGTGGGAGAACAATACGGCAGTCACGACGTTGTATGCTACTATTACGTCAGCGCGGACATGGAGCCGATTCGCGTGTTGTTTCGAGACGGCAAGGTCGCCACGTCCGTGACCGTGACCTTCAGGCGACCCGTCAGCCGTGAGGAAGCCCTCCGTCGCGTCGGGATGGCATCGCCCAAGCGCCCGCCGCAGGTGAAGACGCAGGGCGATCTCGTGTGGGAGGGCGGTTTCGCCTGGAAGGAAGGACGTCTGACTTTGGAAGCCGCCGAGGACCAGCGCGATAAGTTTTGGAGCGTCCTGGTGGAAGCCTTGACCCAGACGGCGAGGAAACCGCAGGTCAAGTTAGACGAATCATGGGGTGTGGGATCGCGATGACGGACGCTCACCACGTCTGCGGCGCGACCGGCAGCGTTGCCTGATACTTGCCGGCAAAAGTTAAAGTCAACGACGCGCCTTTTTCAGCGGGTTTGGCGTGGATGTCCACGACACCTGCACCGTTTGCCGCCACGAGCGGTGTTTCGAGGAGGGGCTGTTTCCCCTTGGCGTAGAACTGCAACTTGGGCTGACCGCCCTCGTTCACAACGGCGAGGTGCATCAGGGAGAGTTTGCGGTCGTCGCCTTCCTGTCCCTTGACCGTCACGATGCGAAGGGTGTCGGCAGCGACCGGGTGACCGTTCGACAGGGGCGCGAGGCTGATAAAGAACAGCACGCCCACCGACACGGGCTCTTTCCCTGCCCTTTTGATGATATCCTCAGAGAGTTTTTTGTCCCCTATCAGAAAGACGGCGACCGGGCCGGGCGCGTAAAGTCCTGCGATCTTCGTCTCGTCCGCGACGCACGGCACCGGCGCATCCGTCACCTGCGCGGCGGCTGCCGCGAGCGATTTGGCTCTGCGCGCCAGCATGTCCGCCGATAGGGGCTTCATGTTGAGCGACTGCGCCCCTACTGCCGCCCCGATGAGACTCAGGCACAGGATGATGATGTAACGACTGAAGTCGTTACGACGAGTAACGTTTTTCTTCATGGATCATACGCTCCTCACTTCGTCTCTCACTATTAGGACGCTGCGACCATCATCGTCGTTTCGCCGCGCCGACTTGTTTTGCTATCTTTATTCTAAACTTTTGCGTTTCACTCTACCTGACAGTAGGGCGAGCAATCCTTTTCCGCCTCAAGGCTGTCAACGGATTCTGGGAGCGGATTAAACGGATTACCTTCGGATTGGACGCCGACGCCATCCGTTTATAATCCGCTTCCGAAATCCGTTGACC
>JANWYM010000069.1 GCA_025055355.1 Abditibacteriales bacterium | reverse complement strand
TCACTGTCATAGCGAGGAGCGGAGCGACGAAGCAATCTCCTGGCGGAGGGGACGGCTGCGCGGCGCGCGCCGTGACAGGCATTGGAACTTACTGAGATTTGTGTTATACTACCGCCAACTCAAAACGAAGGGGATGGGTTGATGTCCTCATTACACCTATCCGAAAACTCTCCCCTCCTTATCAAGGAGGGGTCGGGGGAGGTCAACATCGGATAGGCACTAAAAGCCTGTCGAATTATGTTTTACTCCACCGTAGAAGAACAATGGCGCGAGTGTTTAGGTGAACTGTGGGGCGTGGCGGATGAGCGCGCGCTGCCGACAGCGCAAAGGCAGTTATTGGAGCGCATACGGGAGGAGACATTCGCGTTGTTGGCGGAGCGAGGGACGCCGATGACGGCGGCGGAGATTTTAGAGAGCCTGCCGACCGCATCGGAGGCACTCGTTGCGGCGTGCGCCACGTCGCGCTTTGATGCTGCCAAGGACATCCTCGCCCGGCTGCTGCGCGCCGACCGGCGTTTTCGCCGCTACGATGCGGAGACGTTTGGTCTCGCCGTGTGGGACGACGAGAAGCATTTCCTCTACTACTGGTCGGCGATAGAGCGGGCGTGGCACGTGGGCGACGCCAGTGAGTTTGAGCGGTTGGCGGCAGCGGTGGAGCGGCTGCAACTCCCCGCTGAACGAAAGCGGCGCGTTCGGGCGGTTATGCGAACATACTGGAACCAGTTGCTTCAGAGTCCCTCGGCGCGCGCCCGCGCAGCAGGCGGAGCAGCAGCGGATAAATCAGAATGGACAACAGGGCGTTGAGAACGGCTTCTTTCAGCGTCGTTTCCAGCCACAGCGACAGCGGGAAGGTGGGGTTCATCAGAAACATCACCGCTTCCGCCAGAACTGTTCCAACAAAAACGGATATCCACGCCACCATGGGATTGTCACGCACCATGACGTTCTGCACAAGTCCGATGACGTAGCCCGCCAACAGACGGCTAACCATGAAACTCCCCAAACTGACACCTGCGAGAACGCCGCAAAAATAGCCGCCGACAAATCCCTGCAAGGCAGCGCGGCGCGGCCCCGTGATGATGCCAATCAGCAGCACCACCGTCAACACGATGTCCGGCAGCACGTCCATCCCGCGCCAATGCTGCGCCCACGCCGACTGAACGACAACTGCCGCGCAGACCGCCAAAAAGGAGAAGAAGATCTGGCCTGAGCGGGACATTCTAAATGGTTGATGCTAAACTTTTGCGTTTCGCGCTTCTCTCCCTCTCCGCTCGCCATGACAGGCATTTTCGCAGGAAAGGGCAAAACGCAAAAGTTTAGGTTAATGGTTGATAGTTAATGTATTTCTCGACCATCAGCCATCAACCGTCAGTAAGTCCCGATGTCATGGCGAAGTCACGCCCGATAGAACCCACCGCGATATAAGGCACAACGCCATCAACCGTCAGTAAGTCCCAATGTCACGGCGAGGAGCGCAGCGGTGACGAGGAACGGAGCAAAGTAATCCCCCCGCAGGGGGATGGCGTCGCTGCGCTCGCCATGACAGGTATTGGAACTTCTTACTGACCGTTTTTCTTGAGCACAAACACGTGGTCCAACTTTTCAAACGGCACGGAGGGTTCAATCGTCGCCGTCTGAGTGGAAAGGTGCGCGTCTTTGCGCACGGCGACGACACGCCCGATGAGGATGCCCTTGGGGAAAATCTGGCTTTGCCCCGAGGTCATCACGAGGTCGCCCTCGCGCACGTCGGCGCGCCAGTCGAGGCGCGTCATCTGACAGACGCGCTGCCCCGTGCCTTCGACGATGCCCACCGCACCTGAGCGTATGATGCGTGCTCCAACCCGCGACTCCGCGTCCGTCAGCAGGAGGACGTAACTGGAGCGGGGAGTGACCCGCAGCACTTGTCCCACCAATCCGTCAGGCGCTACTACCACATCTTTGACCTGCACGCCATCCCGACTGCCCCGACTCACCCAGACGCGGCGAAACCAGTTGGTGACGTCGGACGCGATAACCTCCGCTGCCGCCGATGGACGCGGCAGGTTCGGCTGAAGGTCTAACAGACGACGCAGGTGTTGGTTTTCTGCGAGGTAGCGCAGGAGTTGCCTCTTCTCGCTTTCCAGCGTCTTGACGCGCTGCCGCAGCGCGCGGTTCTCCCGCGCCAGGTTGCGCCAAGCCGTGAGAGTCTGCCACTGCTCGCTAACCGCCGTGCCGAGTCGGCTGAGAAGCAGTTGCGGATAATAGAACATCGCCAGCACGAGGCGTTCGGGCGGGCTGGTCTTGCCCGCGCTCGCCGCCTGCTGATGCCAGCCCACCAACAACGCGGACAGGCACAGGAGGATGAGGAGAAAGGAGAGGTGAGAATGGAGACGAGAGGAACGCACAGCGATCAACGACATGCAGGAGTTACGCGGTTGCTATCATTCCCTTTCCCCTCCCCCGACCCCTCCCCCAAGGGGAGGGGAGTCACCGGGGCGGCGCGGCGGGGCTTTTTGCCCTCACAATGAAGCTTTTTTCGTCGCGGCAACGCCGAAAAGAACTCCCCTCCCCTTGGGAAGGGGAAAGAAGGTATCAGCAACTGCGTAACTTTTGCGGCATGGTTAGAGCCTATCCCTAAAACCCCAATGCAATATCTGCTATCCTGAAGTCGCCAGACTCGGTCACAGGTAGCCCTCGATGGCTATCGGGGGAGGTTTGGGGGATAGGTTCTTGACGTTGACGGTTGAAGGCGTTTCTTTGAATTAGCCATTGACCATAGACGATCTACCCTCCATACACCGACCGATTAAGATGCCTGACTCTGTCCCACTCTTCCATCGCGTGCCCCGTGCCCAACACGACGCAGGTGAGCGGGTCGTCAGCGACGAAGACGGGCATGCCCGTCTCCGCGCTTAAGAGTCGGTCCAGCCCCCGCAGCAGTGCACCACCCCCCGCGAGGGCGATCCCGCGCTCCATGATGTCAGCGGCGAGTTCAGGGGGCGTTTGTTCGAGCGTGGCTTTCACCGTGTCTACGATGGCGATGACCGGTTCGGCGATGGCTTCGCGGATTTCGCCGGAGTTGACCTCGATGCTCTTGGGCAGACCGCTGACCAAGTCCCGCCCTTTAATTTCCATGCTGACCTCGTTCGGCAGCGGATACGCTGAGCCGATTTGAATCTTGATGGTTTCCGCCGTGCGCTCGCCGATGAGCAGGTTGTATTGGCGCCGAATGTAAGCGATGATGGCTTCGTCAATCTCGTCGCCCGCGATGCGGATAGAACGGCTGGTCACAATCCCGCCCAGCGAAATCACCGCCACCTCGGTCGTTCCTCCCCCAATGTCCACCACCATACTGCCGACGGCTTCCGACACCGGCAGCCCCGCGCCGATCGCCGCGGCCATCGGTTCTTCGATGACCCACGCCTCCCGCGCGCCGGCGGCTTTGGCGGCGTCAATGACGGCGCGTTTTTCGACCTCGGTGACGCCCGACGGAATCCCCACCATCACGCGCGGATAGACAAAGTAACTACGCCGATGGACTTTGGCGATGAAGTAACTCAACATACGATGGGTGATGTCGTAGTCGGCAATCACGCCGTCCTTGAGCGGGCGCTTGGCGACGATGTGCCCCGGTGTGCGTCCCACCATGCGCTTCGCCTCTTCGCCCACCGCCCGCACGCGCGGCGGATTGGTCTCTGTGTCAATCGCCACCACCGACGGCTCGCGCACCAGCACGCCCCGCCCCCGCACGTGCACCAGTGTGTTCGCCGTGCCTAAATCAATCCCCATGTCCCGCGAAAGTCCCGCAAAGAGGCGACGCAGCATATCTATCCTTCGAGGTATGCGGGTAGGCACGTGTTCGAGTGTTCGGATAGTTGGGTGGTGTGACAGAAGCCGTTGCCTGAACACCCGAATACGTGCATACACGCATATTTTTTAAATCAGCCCTCTTTCCTTCAAACTCCTCCACTCCCCATCGCCGATGATGATGTGGTCAAGCAGTTCAATCCCCAGTAGGTCAGCGGCTTTTTTGAGTTGTCTGGTCAGTTGGATGTCCTCGCTTGAGGGCGTCGGGTCGCCGCTGGGGTGATTGTGAACGAAGATGACCGCCACCGCGCTGTGCTTGATGGCGGCTTTGAAACACTCGCGAGGATGCGCCAGAGAGGCGTTGACCGTGCCGACGGAAATCTTCTCAAAGGCGATGACGTGGTTTTTGCTGTCCAAGCACAACACGCCTAAGTGTTCGCGGTCGAGGTGACGCAGGTCGGGTTCCACGTAACGCGCTGCATCTTCCGGCGTGCGAATGACTTTCCGCTCCCGTCGCTGCGCCTCATACAACCGCTTGCCCAACTCCAGCGCACCTTTGATTTGCGCCACCTTCGCCGGACCGATGCCCTTGATGCGCGTCAGTTCCGTTGCGTTCATCGCTGCCAACCCGCGCAGTCCCTTCGTCTCCCGCAAAATCCGCTGCGCCAACCCGACCGCCGTTTCCTCCGCGTTGCCCACGCGCAGCATGATGGCAAGCAGTTCCGCATCCGACAGAGCCTCCGCCCCTTTCTCCAGCAGTCGCTCACGCGGACGCTCGCTCACGGGCATATCCTTGATGGTGTAGTGGACGGTTTCCTCGCTCATGGTCAACGACTCATTAGACCTCTTGCAAAAGTCCCGATCCATGTTCGGATGGAGACTCTACCTTACGCTCAGAACGATGCTTTCACGCCGCTCCCGTGTCATTCTGGGCGCAGCCCACAATCTCGGTGCGTTGATGACGACGTTTGCGAGAGGCCTATTGATCAATTAACCATAATTTCCACACGACCACGCCCATCGTCGCCAGCATTTCCGAGAGTCGCACCAGGGGCAGCCCGACCACGTTGAAGTAACAGCCTTCAATCTTTTCCACCAACAGTGCGCCTTTTCCCTGAATGCCGTAAGCCCCGGCTTTGTCCATCGGCTCCCCGGTGGCGACGTAGGCATTAATCAACGCCTCCGACAAAGGGCGGAACGTGACCTGCGTGACAACGTGCGAGGTCTGCTGCTGCTCCCCGCGCCAGACGCACAAGCCCGTATAGACCTGGTGCGTGCGTCCCGACAACCGCCGCAACATCGCCGCCGCTTCGCGCTCATCTCGCGGCTTGCCCAGCATTGCACCGTCCAACGCGACAACCGTATCCGCCGCAATGACGATGGCATCAGCGCGCGTCGCCGCCACTGCCGCCGCCTTCGCCCGCGCCGCCGCTTCCACCCACGCGGCAACCTCCGCCCCCGCCTCCATCGCTGGCTCCGCGCCCTCCACGACGACGACCTCAAACGGCACGCCCAACGTCCGCAACAATGCTGACCGCCGCGGCGACGCTGACGCTAACACGATGTTCGTTCTCTCATTCGTGCCCATGAACGCGCTCCATTTTAGCAGATTTGCCGCAAGGCGTCAACGGCGACATCATGCCCGACTCACCCCAGCAATCGTTTTCTCTTGCACTCACAGCGGCAGCCTCACAATCTGCCCCGTCTGCGCCGAACGATAAGCCGCCTCCGCGATTTCGATGCCCGCTCGCCCGACCGCGCCGCCCGTCGTGGGCGTCTCCTCGCCCGCGATGCACTTGAGCCAGTGCTCAATGCTTGCGCCTTTAGCGGCGTAACTCCAGTAGCGCTTCGCCCGCGCTTCGGGGGGGACAGTGCGGTAGGTGTCGTCATCGGGAACATCGGGTCTGAACGTTGCTGCTTCGCTCATGTCATGCGTCTTCCAGCGCAGAGTTCCTTCGCTGATGTTCGCTGAACCTTTGGAGCCGACGACGCCCGCGCCGTGATGCCCGACCTCCGCCGCCCAACTTTTGCATAACATCCCCGTCGCACCGCTGGCGAAGTTCACCACCACCGTCGCGTTGTTTTCGACGGCGCGCTCTAACTCTGGATAAGTCCCGCCGACGGGCACTTGGCTTGTTCGCGCGTAGACCGACACCACCGGACCGTAAAGCCATAGCCACTCGTCCAAGGTGTGAATCGCCTGCTCCACTAACATCCCGCCTGATTCCTCTTGCACGAACAGCCACGGATGCTGCGGCGGAAACCAGCCGATTTCATTGGTGTAAACGAGATGCACGTCGCCCAGCACGCCGCCGTCAAGCAGTTGCTTGAGTTTCTGGTGCGTCGGGTTGAAGCGCAGCATGTAAGCGACTTGCAGCACGACGCCCGCTTCTTGGCAGGCGGCAATCATCGCGTCGGCTTCTGCCACCGTGCGACACATCGGCTTCTCGACGAGAACGTGCTTACCCGCTCGCGCCGCCGCCAGCGTCATCTCGCAGTGCGGCTTGGGAGGCGTGCAGATGTCCACCGCGTCCACGTCATCCCGCGCCAGCAGGTCACGGTAGTCTGTGTAAGCCTCTGCGCCGAACGCGGCGGCGACCTCTCGCGCCGCCTCCTCGCGCACGTCCGACACCGCGACGATCTGCGCCCGCGTGGTCATCTGGTAATACGGCTGATGCAGCGAGCGAAAGATGCCGCCCGCGCCGATGACGCCGAGGCGGCGTTTCCCCTGGGTTGCCATGCTGACCTCCTCAAAGATTCTAAGTGATTGATGTTGCTGCCAAACTGTTTCGGTATCTCCATCGCCTGCTGCGTGGCACATCGCTCGTTGTCTTACCGCTCCACGCGGCTCCCCTTCGGCAGCGTCATCTTCACCGCCACCGGCGCGCTGACACGATAGACGCCGGGGCGGACGCGCACCACGCTGACCGTGTAAGGGAACACCACTTCGTCTCCCACGCCGTAGTCGTAAACGTCAAACCATGAGTCGCTTTTGAACTCCTTCGCCAGTTTGTCCGCCTTCGCGTCGGGATGAACTTCGGAGTCAATAATTGCCGCGCCGCGCACGTCAATGAGGCGATATTCGGCGGTGCGGTCGGCGTTGACCAGCCGCGCGCCATGATAGTAGCGATAGCGCGCCAGCGGAAACGGCGTCGGTGTGGTGACGCGGAAATCTTCCACGCCCGTCACGCGCCCGGTGCCGATTCGGCTGTCCAGATCCAACCGCAACGCCGCGCCGTCGGGAACTACCCTCGCTTCCAGCACCTTATACGCGCTGCGCCGCACGGGGTTGGTGAGGAAGATGGTCGCGCCCACCAACGCGGACACATCAGGCGGGGCAGGGGACACGGTGATGGTTTCCGTGGCGCGGTCCACCTTGATGATTTTAGCGCGATATGCGGGGCTGTCCAGCCGAATCCCGACGTTGCCCTTTTGCAACACCGTGCCGCCCACCAACGCCATCGCCAGCGGCTGCCCGTTCTGTTCCGAGTAAAAGCCGAAGCGCCCTGCAAACCTCAAGCCGCCTTGCGCCGTTCGTTCCACTTGCGGCTCCGCCGCAAAGAGAACCGTATCCGTGCGGTCCGCGAGGCGCAGCACGCAGCCTTCGGCGGCGAAGCCCGCCTCGTCCACGCCCGACAGTTTGAGCGGTGTCACCTGCTGAATTAGCGGCGTGTTGATGTAAGGCTCAATGAGGCTGAGCACTTGCGTCTTCAACGGGGCTTCACCCTTTTTGCTCAACAGAATCCATTTCATCTCATAAGGCGAGCCGCCCGCCGGCGATTTGCCGTCGCAGATGTTGACCTCCGTTCCTTCCGCGCTGGGCACGGTCAAGCGCAGATGTAAGCCGTCCCCGGTTTTCAACTTCCAATCGGCTGACCAGACCCCCGCCGTCCCACCTTTATCACGGGGAGATGAAGAGGGGACACCGCGCTCCACGTTGTAGAGATGAGCGAACGCGAACATCGGACCCGACCAGCCGTAAATACCCTGCGTGCAGCCGTTTTCCTTGAGCCACTTCGCATCCCCGTAAGGCACATCTGCTCCGGCGAGTGTTCCTTTTTCCTGCTTGGTGAGTGACAAACCGTTCGTCGTGAACTCGCCCTCCTGGGCGTGGAAAGCCCACCAGTGTTCCCGTCCGCCCGCGATGCGGTAGAAGTCCACGCAGTAGAACTTGTCAGGCGCGACATCAACCAGCACAATCGTGCGCCGCTGCCAGTTGTTGGGCAGCAGCACGTAACCCTTGCCGCTGGACACTTCATCGTTGTAGGCTTGCGCGCGGGCTTCCGCGACGTGAACGGGTCCAGCGTCGGCGAACAGTTGCGCCTGCGCCGTCATGTTCACGAAGGGGATTTGCCGCGCCACGTGATGGCTCGTCCAGGAATGTTCCCAGTAGCCCCAGTTGCGCGGGTAGCCCAGGTGGGAGAGCAAAATGCCTTGATAACCTTGCAAGCCGATGTCCATGATGTCATCCTGCGTATGCCCCCGCGCCCGCCCGTAGTATAGCCAGAAGGCACGCTTGTCACCCCCCCCTTGCCCCCCCTTGTTAAGGGGGGGAGTAGGGGAGACTTGTTTCCCCTTGTCAAGGGGAGGAGTAGGGGAGAGTTGTTCCCCCTTGTTAAGGGGAGGAGTAGGGGAGGTGCCGCCGCGCAGAATCGCAATCCCATAGCCGTCATGCAGCGAACTTCGATCGTTCCAGTCGTCGCGCCACTTCGCCGCTTCCCTCTCTATCTCATCACGGGAGAAGGGAAAGCCGACGCTCGGCTGCCAATCGGGATTGCGCGCCAGCGCCCAGGCGAACTTGGGGTCGCGGAACAGGCGATAGGCATGTTCGTAGGCTTGCGCCCCTCCCGCTTGCCAGGTGATGCGCGGCAACTTGCGGTAAACGGGATGGCTGCCGACATCGCCAATCGCGGGGAAACTGCGGTCAATTGTTACGGTGTCCATGTCGAAGTCGAAGACATGGCGGTATCTTCGGCTCTTGCTCAACGGCGGATATTTGTCTTCGGGATACAGTTCTGGGCGCAGTTGGCGCAGATGCTCGATGGACTCAATGATGGGACCGAGCGCGGAGACGTGCATGCCGTTGTAGCCGCCGGTGGACTCGTAGGGCGCGCCGTCGCGGAAGAAACCGTTGGTCACGAACACGCGCATTTTGCCCGCCCCGTCGTAGAGCCAGTCCATGAAATCCCTGCCGCTGGCGTAATTCAACACCTCCGCCATCCGCGCAAACCCCCGCTGCGGAAAAGGCTCATTGGAATCGCACGCCCCGTCCATCGTCCCCTGCATCCATACCGCGAACAGGTTCTCCTCGATGAACCGCCGCACGTCCTCGTGCGTTTGCACGGCGAAGCCCTTCTTTTGCAGGAACGGAATGATGTCGGGGTCTTGGTCAATCGCCGGGAAGATGCGGTCATAAGCCTCTGCCAGCCGCCACTGGTAAACGGGCTGGTCAATGCAATACACCGTGAAGCCGCTGCGCGCTAAAATCGGTCCCTCGTCAAACCGCCCCTGCCCAAGCCGCTCCACCTGCGCGACGGTGTTGCGGTGACGGTGCTGCGTCATGGTGGCAAGGTAAGCATATTCCACCGCGAGGCGGCAGAACGCGACGAGGGCTTTGTGAACGTAGCGTCTATCGCCCGTCGCCAAGTAAGCCTGCGCACATTCGGGCGCGACCCGCAGCATCTGATGGTCATACGCCTGCGCCAGTTCGGCGATGAAACCGTAGTGCCTGCCGTTGACCACGCAACCACCGCCGATGCCGTCATCAGGAAACGGTCCGCTGGTCATGTCCCCTTTGGCGAAGTCGTTCGACGGGTATTCCTCGCCCCCGATGGGACACTTGATTTTCCACCGCCACGGAAACGATAAGTCCTTGATCCACGGATAGTAGGGGCGCACCTTATAGATCTCCGCCCCATGCACCGGGCAGCCGAACTGGATGTTCACCCAGTGCCAGCGAGGGATTGTGCTATCTGGCTGCATCGCCCAGATGTCGTCATCCGACCGTTCCAGCCAAACCGTGCCTTCACCGGGGTTGCCTTTCAACGCCTCAATCTCGGCTGGCGTCGTGACCGTCTGCTTCTCTTTCAACTCCGGCAGCCTCTTGCCCAACGGCCAACGTCGTGGCAGTTGGACACCTTTGAGCGTGCGGAACTGCCGCAGGTCCTCAAACGACCAAATCTCAATCGGCACGACGACTTCCCCGCCGGGCAACGCGAAGCGAACCTCCGCCTTCTTGGTGGGCTTGAGCGCACGGAAATAGAACCGCCGCACCTCCGTCTTTGCAGGCGTCGGCGTTCGGTCAAACATCGTCACGGCGTCCGGCACTGTCACCTTGACATCCGGCGCGTCCAGCGGCACCTTGAGCGCAATCATAAACATCCGCTCCACACCCACGATGTCGGGCGCGTAAACCACCCGCTCATCCAACGTAACCTCCTGCCCGCCGACCAGGTTGCACAGCATGAGCAAAACACCCCCGATGAGAATTCCTAAGCGCACATCCATCACCCCTTCCATCTCTCTCTGCCCTTTTATTCTCCTTTAGTCTGCGCGTTCCCTTCGCAATCGGGGGATTTCACCAACAGCCGAAAGGCGGCGATCACCCTGACAGCAAGGGGACTCAGGATGGGTTGGCACGATGAGGGGAACGGGTCGCGTGGAGCACGCTGAAAAAGTGGGTATGCTACGCCTCTTCCGTGAAGTAGTTCATGCGCACGACATCCAACACTTCGCTCAACGTCATGGACGACGACGGCAAGCGTGGCTTGTCGGGTAGTTGTTTGTCGCCCCTCTGCCAACCTGCGGCGTGGACATGAAAAATGGGATGGGTGCGTGGGTCGCCGATGTGCGGGTGGAAGTCGTAGCGGAAGAAAGTGCAATCCTGCGGGCGTTGGTAGTGAAAACTGTATTCGACGTAAACGATGCACGGCTCACGGCTCGCGGACGTAGAACGTCCGACGCCGTCGGGGTAGTCGAAGCGCACGACCAGTTTGACAGCCATAAAAGAACCGTCACGCATGACCACTCCCGTCGGCGTGGCATCGGGTGTCAGCCGCTCAAAAGTGGCAAGGGACGGCACGTAAAGCAGTCCTGTGCCATCCCTCTCAACACGCCACGTAAACGGTTCGATGTAGGCGACAAAGTCGGTCTCGTGAAGCAGGCGAAGTTCCTCTCTGATGAACTTACGAACCTCACTCTTCTTCCGCCCAGAACTCAATCTTGCCATTGACCATTCTACCCCTCACCGTCTTGCCCGACATAAGGAGTTTGTCAATTTCATCAGGGTCCGCCCCGTGGTCACGGAACCACTGGTCAGTCTCCTCGGGATGATTCCAGTAATACTCCTCCCGCGACCCCGGCTTAATCGCCGGCGCGTAAAGGGGCTTCGGCTTGCGCTGACGTTTGGTTTTTGCGGTTTTTGTCTTTGCCATGTCCCTCACCTCTACGCCCCCATCATACCACATGCTTGCCACACCGTCAACTTCTGGCGCGGAAGTTCTATCCAACATCACCACACTGTCTGGCATCGTCCCCCTTGATGGGCGTCGAGGTTGACTTGGACAGATGCTCGCTGTATAATCCCTAAACAGAAGCGGACTCCGTGCCATTTCAACGATGGCAACTATACGATTCGGGATAGGAGAGAGACGATGATCAAAACATTAGAGGCAATTTTTGATGGCGAAGTGTTGCGCCCGGAGGAGCCATTAGAACTACAACCGAACACGCGCGTCCGTATTACGATTGAGGTGAGTGATGCACTGGAGACGAGAGCGCGCTCATTCCTGCGCACGGCTCGGTCCTTGAACCTGGAGGGTCCATCCGATTGGTCGGCGCGGATAGAAGACTACCTCTATGAGAAACAAAGCGATGCCCATGACTGAAGTATTCCTTGATACCGCCTACGCGATTGCGCTGTCCGCGCCCAGCGAGGACCACCACGAACTTGCCGTGTTATATGCCGAGCAAATGGAGGCGGACAGAACGCGGCTGGTCACAACACGGGCGGTCATACTGGAAATCGGCAATGCTTTATCTAAACTCCGCTACCGTTCGGCTGCGGTTGAGTTATTGGATGCGCTGGAGAAAGACCCAGACGTTGAAATCGTTCCCCTCTTACATAAGCGCGCTTATCAACTTTAACGGTTCGATGTAGGCGACAAAGTCGGTGTTATGAAGCAGGCGAAGTTCCTCCGTTATAAACTTGGAAACCTCATTCCTCTTCCGTCCAGAACTCAATCTTGCCATTGACCATTCTACCCCTCACCGTTTTGCCCGACATGAGAAGCCTATACCACTCGTCGGGGTCTACTCCATGCTCCCGCAGCCACTGGTCAGTCTCCTCGGGATGATTCCAGT
>JANWYM010000699.1 GCA_025055355.1 Abditibacteriales bacterium | reverse complement strand
CCCAAAAGTGGAGTCCAGGACCTGTTCGGGGGCTTTTTCCCTCACCAAGTTGAGGACGCCAGAGATTTTGGGGATAGGCCCTCAGCGCAAAAAACATCTTTACCTAAGCCAACCTCAGCAAGCCTACAGTCGGCTGGAAAGTCGCCCACGCCGCCGCCGTGGAACTGTTGCAGTGCGACGGACTGAATTATCAGAAAATTGGGTGTCTTGGAGCGTTGACAGAACTCCCGCAACGGTTTATACTCCTGTTCGGAAGAGGTCAGTCAGAGCTTTTCCCAGACCAACGGGGGTGGTCGTTGTGTTTCGTCCGACACGCGCGGAAGACTTCCTGTTGTTGGGCGGATTGGTGTGCGCCCTGGGTTTCATGTTGTATTTTGGCTGGCGCATTTTCTCCACGACCGGTCACGCCACGAATCAGGACACGTCCGCCATTCAAGCCATTGAGAGCGGCGACCCCGCCACTGCCCAGTCGCTTATCCTGCGCGGCGCGAACCCCAACGCTCAAGATGAAGAGGGTATGACGGTGCTGATGTGGGCAGCCCAGGCAGGACATGCAGAACTCGTGCGGACCCTGCTGGACAAAGGCGCGGATGTCAACCTGCGGGACAAGCGCGGCAGAACTGCGCTGATGTGGGCGGCGCGCGGCGGACATGCAGTCATCGCGCAAGCGTTAGTGGACAGAGGCGCAGACGTGAACGCGCAAGACGAGTGGGGCAAAACGGCTTTGATGGGGGCGGTGTTGATGGGCTACACGCCCATCATTCAAGTCCTGCTCAACAAAGGCGCGGATGTGAACCTTAAGACCAAAAGCGGTGAGACTGCGCTGATGTGGGCTGCCGACCGAGGCGATTTGCACATCGTGCAAGCCCTGCTGGACAGAGGCGCGGACGTGAACGCGCAGGACAATGCGGGCGTGACGGCTTTGATGCGGGCGGCGTTGGGTGGTTATACACCTGTCGTGCGCCTGCTGTTGGAACGCGGGGCGAACGTGCATCTAAAAGACCGGCAGGGCGCGAAAGCCTTCGATTGGGCATCCCGCGCGCGGCACATCGAGGTCATGCAGTTGATTAGAAATGTGGAGGAGCGCACGCCAGAGCCACCGCCGCTGCCACCAGTGCCGATAGCGCGGTGAGGAGAAAGTTGAGCAGGTGATTGTTCCATCCCGTCCGCGCCAGCAGGCTTTCCGCTATGATCCCTACAAAACTGGCAAGCACGACGACGCCCATATCCAGGGGGCGAATCAATCTCAAGCCCCCCGCCGCGCCCGCTAATACCGCCGCGCCCAGCAGTCCGAGAACCGTCCCTTCCAGCGAGACGGCTCCCTCCGTGCCGACGGGCACCGGGCGGAAAGTCGGTAGCAGCACCGGGCGTTTGCCGTAGAGTTGCCCCAACTCGGTGCCGGTCGTGTCCGCTAAGGCGGCGGCAAAGGCGGCGACAAAAGCGATCGTCCATACCCTGCCGTGAGGGTCGGGGAGCGCACTCGCCAGCAGCGCGCACGCCGCCCCGACGGACAGTTTGGCGAGGGCGTGCGCCGCCCCGCGCTTGCCACCCCCCGTCTGTGCCCCGCCGAGTTGTAATTTCCGCTCGTAGCCGAGGCGCGTCATCGCCGATCCCAGTATCACGAACGCGGCGAGGATGACGTAGCCCCTCCAGTCAAGGCAGACGTAGACGACACATCCCAACATCGCCCCACACGCCGCCCCGCCCAGGTTCATGCTCCCCGCCCGCACGCCGACGGCGGCGAAAAGGAGGTTGACCAGCATCGCCCACCCTATCTCAATCATCGGGCAACCACCCAGCCACCTAACTACCATTTGCGTTCCATCCGTCCACGTGCTATGATAACACCCCACCATGTCCTCAGCCAAGAGCGGCTCGGCTTTGCGTATCATCGGCATTGACCCCGGTTTGCGGGTGACAGGTTACGGCGTGATTGACGCGACGCCGCGCGGGGTGACGTTGGTGGAGGGAGGCGTCGTGCGTTGCTCGGCGAGTCTGCCGCTGGAGAAGCGAGTGGAGACGATCTTTGAAGGCATCTGCGAAGTGTTGGCGGAACATCGCCCTGCCATTGTGATTGTGGAGGAACTCTACTCTACCTACCGTCATCCTCGCACCGCGCTGCTGATGGCGCACGCGCGCGGGGTGATTTACCTCGCGGCGGCGCAGGCGAACCTGCCGTTGAGCAGTTACACGGCGACGGAGATCAAACGCGCCCTCACCGGCAGCGGACACGCCAGTAAAGCCCAGATTCAGCGCGTGGTGCAGCAGCGGTTGCGCCTGAAAAGCCCCCCACGCCCTCCTGATGTCGCGGATGCGCTGGCGCTGGCGTTGTGTCACAGTCAGCGGCTCTCGCTGCCGCGTTGAACCTCCCCCAGCCCCTCCTTGGCAAGGAGGGGAGTCGTATCAACCTCCCCCGGCCCCTCCTTGGTAAGGAGGGGAGTCGTATCAACCTCCCCCGGCC
>JANWYM010000698.1 GCA_025055355.1 Abditibacteriales bacterium | reverse complement strand
ACTAACCAGCGACCAGTGACCAGCGGTCTCGTTGTCCTGGGGTCAATTGTTGTCCGTTGGAACTTTTCATCTGTTGATGAGACACCAAAGATTATAGCAAGTCGGTTGAGGTCATTCAATCCCGAAAATCTCGCGCAGTTTGCCGCTTTTGGTGCGGCGTTTGAGTTTGCGCAAGGCTTTGATTTCTATCTGACGGATGCGCTCGCGCGTCAGCCCGAAGTGGCGTCCGAGTTCGTCCAGCGTGCGAGGGGAGCCGTCCAGCAAGCCGTAGCGGAGTTTGAGGATGTCGCGCTCGCGCTCGTTGAGGGTTTGCAAGATGCTCTCAATCTCCTCGCGCAGCAGGAGGCGAGAGGTCATGTCCTCAGGTGACGCGGCGGTATGGTCTTGGAGGAAATCTTGCAGCAAGGTGTCCTCCTCATCGCCGACGGGTTCGTCCAGCGACAGCGGTTCCGGCAGGATGCGAATGATTTCGTAGATTTTGGAGGCGGGTAGGTTCATCGCCTGCGCGACCTCCTCAACCGTGGGTTCGCGGGCGAGTTGCTGGGCCAGCGAGCGCGAGGTTTTGACGAGACGGTTGAGCATCTCCACGATGTGGACGGGGATACGGATGCTGCGGCTCTGGTCGGCGATGGCGCGGCTGATGGCTTGGCGAATCCACCACGTCGCGTAGGTGCTGAATTTGTAGCCCTTCTCGTAGTCAAACTTTTGCACCGCCCGCACCAAGCCGATGTTGCCCTCCTGAATCAGGTCCAGAAACGGCAGGTTCGTCCGCCCGACGTAACGGCGCGCGATGCTGACGACGAGGCGCAGGTTGGCTTCGACCAGCCGCTTCTTCGCCTCCTCGTCGCCCTGTTTGATGCGCTTGCCCAACTCCACTTCCTCCTCGGGCGAGAGCAGGGGGATGCGTCCAATCTGCCGCAAATACATCTTCATGGCATCGTCCACCGGCGCGTTCTCCCAATCCGACTCGTCTTCTTCTTCGGCTCCGCCCGGGCGCGATGCCGACGCCGCTTTGAAGAAAGCGGACAGCGTTTCTGCCGGTTCCATCTCCTCCGCTTCCTCTGCCTCGTCCGCTTCTGTCGCCGTCTCCAGGCTGTCCACCAGACGGATGCCAGCGTGTTCCAACGTATCGAAGAGGGCTTCTACGCTGTCCTCGTCCAACACGATGTCTTCGCCTAAAGAATCGTTCACCTCGTTATAAGTGAGCGCTCCCCGCTTTTTCCCTCGGGCAACGAGGTCCTTGAAGCGTTCCTGTTCGACGGCTGACGGTTTTTTCGCTTTCTCTGCCATAGCGCACACCTCTCCGCTTTGTTTCACGCCCCCGGTAGGGGCGCGGCTTCTGCTCTATGTTGACCGCTTGTACAGTTCTCGATAGCGCGTAATCGCGGGCGGACCCCCGATGGACTCCGTGAGGATCGCCGTCTCTTCTGGGTTCAGCGGCTCACCCTTTTGTAGTTTTTCGAGGGCGCGCCGCTTCATCTCGTCCACCGTCCATGAACGTTTCTCTCGATACGCTCGAAGGGAGAGAATCCGCTCCTCAATCGCCCCTCTGACCTGCGCGAACGACACGTCCCTCACCGCCAAGCCCTCGGCGATCGTCGCCGTGTCCTCTGGCAGCCACGCGAGGAGGGCGTGGACGCTCACGGGCTCCGGTTCACGCAACGAGTCCGCAATCGCTACCGCGATGTGCTGGTCGTGCTCGTCAATAAAGTCCCCTGGCTTCATCTGCTCCAAAATCTGCTGGGCAGCCCGCCGGTCTTGCAGCATCAGCGCGAGGAGTTCGCGCTCAATTTTGATGACACCCGATTCCTGCGCCCCCACCTGCTGGGCTAAGGCCTCTTTCAGATACTCTTGTTCCATATCTGCCCGACGACGGGAGGGGGAGGCGCTCTGCGACTGGATCATTCTGCGCCGCGCCGCCCGCAGTTCCATCGCGATCACCTGCTGCGCTATCAGGCTGCGGCTGGGGTCGCCCCGCGCCCAGTGGTCGCCCAACTTCCGCACATACTCAGCACGCTCCGCCCCGCTGCGCACGCTCAACAAAATCGGCACGACGCGGCGAATCATCTCCAAGCGCTGCTGGTCGTTGTTCAGGTCCAGGTCCGCCGTCGCGCGGCGCAGGCGATATTCCACGAGGGGCATCGCCGCGTCCATCGCTGCGCGGAAGCCGTCCGTCCCCACGCGGCGCACGTAACTGTCGGGGTCCTCCCCTGCCGGGCAGGTCAGGATGCGCACCTTGAGTTCATGCTGCTCGAACAGGGGCGCGCTGCGCAGCACAGCGTTCATGCCCGCCGAGTCGGCGTCGAAGGCGACCACGACGTTCCTCGTGTAGCGCGCTATCATCCGCGCATGATGCTCGGTGATCGCGGTGATGATCTCGGGCGTTGTCGCAGTTTGCGTGGAGATCGCAACTTGAGGATGCCCCGCGCGGAAGCTGACCAACCAGCGCGGCAGCAGATATG
>JANWYM010000697.1 GCA_025055355.1 Abditibacteriales bacterium | reverse complement strand
GACGCGCTCAACGTTTACTTTCTCGAAGAACCGCTGCCGCGCACCGACCTGGAAGGGCTGGCGGACATCGCCGCTTCGGTGGACATGTTCATCGCCGGCGGCGAGCACACGCCGACGGCTTACGACTTCAAAGAGCACGTCCTGCGCGGTGCCTACGACATCTTGCAGCCCGATGTCATTTTGGGCGGCAACTTCGGTATCACGGGGCTGCGCAAGACCGCCATTTTCGCCGACCATTTCGGGCGACTGGTCATCCCGCACGTCTGCTCCGGCGGCAACGGCGGGCTGTTTCTGGCGGCGACCCTGCAAGCGATGGCGACCGTCGAAAACTGCCCGATGGTTGAGTATCCCTACGACCCGCCCCTCCTGACCGCCGCCACGCAGCAGACGAACCTGCGCGAACCGATTTTGATTGACAAGGACGGGTGTGTCAAAGTCCCTGATAAGCCGGGGATTGGGGTGGAGTTGGCGGAAGGTCTCTGCTGAAGATGACCCTCCCCACGGCAGGACGACGCTCTACGGGAGAGCGACCCTCCAGGAGGGGGACGCTCCAGCGGAGCCGTCGGCTCGACGAGGCTTCGGCTCGGCAGGAGCCTCACCCTCCCCGATTGATTCGGAGGAGTCGCCTCTGTCGCTAAAGGGACACCACGCCGCGTAAAAAGGTCATTGTGAGCACAGCGACACAATCGCCTGCGACAGAGAGGGCTGCGGAGCAGGGGGTCGCTGCGTCACTGCGCTCCTCGGAATGACGGGCGTTTCAAGTTACTGTTCAACGACGAGTTGAATTTGATTTGTAGGGGGTTGATGGCTCATGCGTAGTGGTTTACTTGTCCTCGCTCTGAGCGGCGGGATAACCGTTGCCCTCTTAACCGTTGTGGTAGGCGAGCAGCGAGCGGAACTGAGGCAGCCCACCAACACTTGGGTCAAGCGCAGTCCACTGGCGCACACGCCACCCTCGCCACGACTGGGCTACGAGGGCGCGTGCGTTTGGGACAGCAAACATCGCGTGATGATTCGCTACGGCGGGCACAATCAAGGCGGCGGCGGTGAGCAGCACTCGGAGGTCTGGACGTTCGACCCGCTGACGGCAAAGTGGACGCTCCAAGAGCCCAATACTTCACCGCCTGGACTCTGCTGCGGGCAGCAGAACGTCTTCGACCCCGTCCAGGGACGCTACATTCGCTTCCCCTCGTTCAGCGGCAGTCACGGTTGGCAGTGGTGGCGCGAGATCTACCTCAACGATTCGTCAGTGTGGACTTACGACCTCGCCACCAACCTCTGGCGCAACATGCGCCCCCTGCCGACGCCGCGCCTCGCCCCGCTGCGCTGCGCCGCGTGGGACGCCGAGGAGCAAGTCGTCGTCGTCTTCGGCGGCGAGGGCAGCCGCGAGGGAACGCTCGTCTATGATCCTTACACCAATGAGTGGAAGCGGATGAACCCCAAGACCCAACCCGCATTCCGCAGCGGCGGGAATATGGCTTACGACGCCGCCCGCAGGGTGCACATCTTGTTCGGGGCGCAGTTTACCGACGACCCGCACACGTGGGCGTACGACTTGAAAAAGAACGAGTGGCGCGACCTGAAACCCGCCACGATGCCCCCGACCAACCAAAACGATGCAGTGCTGACCTACGACCCCATCAACAGAGTCGTCCTCGCCGTCGTCAAAGTCACTCAGAGCCGCAACGGTGACGGAGCGGTGCATCGTCTGGAGACGTGGGCTTACGACGCAGGGGCGAACCAGTGGACTAAGATGAACCCCCCACAGGAACCCGACCCCTCCGGCAACCGCGCGCGCCAGTTGATGTTCGCCCCCGAACTCAACCTCGCTATTCTGGAAAACCGCACCCATCCACCGCAAGGTCCACACGAGCAGCAAATCTGGACGTATCGCTACGCGGAGGGACAACCTGCTCCTCCCCCGCCGCCCCGAGCCCGCTCTCAGTCGCCCCTCGTTGAAGACGTCGTCGTGTCGGTCCTCTCCCCTCAACAGGTAGAGGTTTCCTGGAGAGCGCCCGATGCAAAAGATGTAGGGGGGTATCATGTCGAGCGCGCCCCCGTCGAAGTCCTCACCGAAGACCAACTCACGCGGCTCAAGTCGCGCACCCCGCCGCTGCCCGAGCCGTCTGTCGGGGCGATACGCCGCATCGGGCAGTTCACGCGCCTTACGGCTTCCCCCGTGCAAGGCACCTCTTTCACCGACACAACCGTTGACTTGACGAAACCGCAGATCATCGCAGGCGAGCCGATTGACCAGCGCACGTTCAGCCCCGCACAACTCGACGAGAATGGCAAGCCGTATCGCTTCGCCGTGTATGCCTACCGCGTCCGCGCCGTCAACGCGCGTGGGGCGATGAGTGGCGCGTCGCCCGCCTTCTTCACAATCCCCGCCGCCCCGCAGTGGGTGTTTGCCAAAGAGGACGGCACGACCTGTCACCTCAAGTGGGCGGCGAACTTGGAGAAAGGCATCA
>JANWYM010000696.1 GCA_025055355.1 Abditibacteriales bacterium | reverse complement strand
CCCAGAACGCCGCGCAGAAAATTGCGGACATGCTGTGGGAAGTGCGGGAGCAGTTGGTCATTGATTTGCCCAACGCTGAGGAAGCCGTGCGGATGGCGCGCCTCCATCTGTTTTCCTCTGAGCCGCCCAAACCGACGGTGCTGGTGGACATGGGAGACAACATCGGTGGCGGCTCGGCGGGTGACAGCACGTTTCTGCTGCGCGAACTGATTGACCAAGGGGCGCGAGGATGGACAGTTGTCCTCGCTGACCCCGTCGCCGTGCAGGAGTGCGTCCAGGCCGGCGTGCGTGCATCGGTGCACCTGCACGTCGGCGGCAAGACCGACGCTCTGCACGGTGAACCCGTCGAAGTCTGGGGGCGCGTGCGCTCCATTCACGACGGACTCTACGAGGAAACGCAACCGCGTCACGGTGGCAAGCGGTTTCACGATCAGGGCGTGACGGTGGTGGTGGAAGAGGACTCAAGGCGGGATCGCGTAAGGGTATTGGCAAGGAAACTCTCGGAAGAGGTCCAGCAACTTTGGGAAAAAGAGTGTGCTGACCTATCTCCCTTGCAGCGCTGCGCCAAGCACATGGCGCGATGGACGGGCGCGCAGGAGTGCGTATGTCTCCTGCGCGACGCGGAATCCGGTGAATTGACCGCTGCTGCGCCACCCCTGGTGTTGACCGCGGAAGAACTTCCAATACTGATTCGCACGCTGCAAAGCGTTACGGAGGAAGTCATCCGCGAGCGCCGCCCTGCCATTGTGGACAACGCCGCCGCAGACCCGCGCCTTGACCAAGCAGGCGTTGCCGCACTGGGGATTAAAAACCTGTTGACCATTCCGCTCATCAACAAAGAGCGGGACGAGCAGAGCGGGGTCGTCTGTGAAACAGTCGTAGGCGTGCTGCACGTTCTGAACAAAAACCTCTGCGCGTTCACACACTGCGACGTCGACTTCTTCCAGGCTCTCGTGCCGAAGATGATGACCATCGCGCTCAATCCACAATTTTGCGAGCAGCAGGAGGAAGAAGAGGGGAAAAGGTCAGAAGCTGCAGAGGGCATCACAGAGGTTAAGGTGATGGAATTAGAGGAGAACTTCAAGATGCCCAACCCCACCCCCAACTACCTTGTTCTCACCTCCAAGCGCGAGCCGCCGTTCAGCCTCGAACAACTACGCAGTCTGGGCATCAAACCTGAACAGCAGCGCATCCTCGTCGTCAAAGCCGCCATCGCGTTTCGCGCCGCGTATCAGCCGATTGCCGGGCGCATCATCGAGGTCAACACGCCGGGGCTGACGTGCATTGACCCGAAGCGGTTCAACTATCGGCGCGTGCGGAGACCGCTCTACGGGTTGGAGTGAGAGCTGTTCGCGGATGGCGCGGATGACATGGATTGCTTCGGGTGCATTACGCAAAATTTGCAGTCCCGCTCTGTTCGGGGGCATCCGTAGGGGCAGGCGTCCCTGCCCGCCCGCTTCTGTCATCGCAATCGGGCTGGCACGGCGGGTGCCCTCTGGGCGCGCCCCTACAAAGGTTGCAAATTTTACGTCATGCACCCATTGCTTCTGTGGCTTAACCCGAGTCATCCGTGTCATCCGTGCCGTCCGTGAACAGTCCCTGTCACGTAAACGCCGCGATGCTCATCCCTCCGTCCACCGCAATCAGTTGCCCGTTGACGTAGTTGCTGCACGTGGTCAGGAAGATGGTGGCGGCGCGGAGGTCTTCAAACTTCTCGTCGCCGACACGCAGCGCGGGCGTGGCGGCGATGATTTTCTTGAGCCGCTCGGGGTCTTGCTCGAAGAACGGGCGGTTGAGCGCGGTGATGAACAGCCCCGGCGCGATGGCGTTAACGCACACGCCGTGCCGCGCCCACTCCGTCGCAAGGTGCGCTGTCAGAGAACGCACGCCGCCCTTGCTCGCACCGTAGGCCGCGACCTGCGGGAACGCCTGCAAACTCGTCTCCGACGCGATGTTGATGATATGCCCCCGACCGCGTGCCAGCATCCGCTTGCCGACGATTTGGCAGGCGATGGAAACGCTCGTCAGGTTAATCGTGTAAACCTCCTCCCACTCCGCCCGCGTCATCTCCACTGTCGGCTTTTTCCGCCCGATGCCCTGTGAGTTGATGAGGATGTCAATCGGCCCGAGCGTCTCCTCAATCCACGCCACACACGCCTCCAGCGCATCGTAGTCGCGGGCGTCGAACGCCAGTTTTTCGACGCGGATTCTTCCATCCGCCTGATTCAACGACCTCAGCGTTGCCTCCACTTTCTCCCGTTGCCGCGAGGCGGGCAGCACCAGCGCGCCCTCGTCCCGCAGGAAATGCGCTATCGCTGCCCCAATGGACGAGTAACCGTCGTTCGCCGTGCAGCCCAGCCCCAAAGCGATTCTGCCGTCTAACTTGCCAGCCATAGTCATCGTCCTCGGAAAAGTGCCTGTCATGGCGAGCGCAGCGAAGCCATCCCCTGCGAAGGCGATGGCTGCAGCGGA
>JANWYM010000695.1 GCA_025055355.1 Abditibacteriales bacterium | reverse complement strand
TCATAAGCGTAGCCGCGCTCCTGCTTCCACGCCGCCAACCGCCGCACTTTATCCAACGACGACGGGATGAACGCTTGCCCCCCGAAACCGGGGTTGACGCTCATCACCAGCACGAGGTCAACGTCTGGCAAAATCGGTTCAATGGCTGACAGCGGCGTGGCAGGGTTGAGGGTGATGCCCGCTTGCACGCTGTGCTCTTTGATGGACTGGATCGTGCGGTGCAGGTGAAGGCAGGCTTCGACGTGAACGGTAATGCCGTCCGCGCCCGCCTGCACGAAGTCGGGGATGTATCGCTCCGGCTCGACAATCATCAGATGCACGTCGAAGAAAATCCGCGTCAAGGGGCGTAGGGCGGCAATGACCATCGGACCGAAGGAGATGTTTGGGACGAACCGCCCGTCCATCACGTCCAGGTGCAGCCAGTCCGCGCCCGCTGCCTCCACGCGGCGCACCTCCTCACCCAACTGAGAGAAATCGGCGGCGATGAGAGAGGGAGCGACTTTGACCATCGCTTCGATGGTTCATGGTTGATAGTTGACGGTCAATGAACGGACCTCCAACAATCAACTGTTGACCCTAAACTTTTGCGCTTCTCTCTCCGCTGCAGGAAAGCGTCATGGCGAGCGCAGGGGATTGCTTCGCTGCGCTCGCCATGACAGGCATTTTCGCAGAGGAGGGCAAAACGCAAAAGTTCCGATTGACCGTTAACCATTAACCATGCCTTTTTCCACCAGCGCCATCGTTTCTTCCAGCCCGCGCACGCCCGTCGTCGTGCCAATGGCGGTGGTGCAGAGCGCGCCGACGGCGTTGGCGAACTTGCCGATGAGTTCGAGGTCCCAGCCTTTGAGGACGCCCGCCAGAAACCCCGCCGCGAAGGCGTCGCCCGCGCCGGTGGCGTCAATGGTGTTGACCTTGTAAGCGGGCAGGCGGATCTCAGTGTCGTGGGTGCGCAGGTAGCAGCCCTGCTCGCCCATTTTTAGGGCGACAACTTTGACGCCCGCGTCCAAGAACACCTGCGCCACGTCGCGGGGATTGTCGCGCCCGGCGCACATTTTGGCTTCTTCGTACGACGGGACGAAGTATTCGATGTAAGGCAGACAGTGACGCAGCAGGCGCATCCAGTTGCCCCGCGAGTCCCACGCCGTATCCAGCGTGGTGGTGACGCCCATCGCTTGCGCCCGTTGGAGGACGCGCGCCGCCGGCTTGCCGTCAAATTTGGGCATGAGGAAATGCCCGGCGATGTGCAGGAGTTTCGCCTGTTGGACAAGGTTAAAGTCCACGTCGGCATCGGTCAGCGCAGCGTTGGCGCCGAGGTAGTGGAGAAAACTGCGCTCGCCATCGCTGTGCACCAGCACCATCGTCCCCGACGTGGCATGCTCCGGGTCGCGCACGACGCCGCGCGTGTCCACGCCGTGTCGCTGCAAGGTGTTCAGCACGAAATCGCCAAACCCGTCACAGCCCACCTTGCCCATCGCGCCGACGTTGAACCCTAACTTGGCTAAGTCAATAGCAGTGTTCGCTGCGCAGCCGCCGATGTGCGTTTCCATCCGCTCGACCAGTATCAACTGTCCCCGCTGAGGATATGAGTCCACCGGGCGGGCAATCACGTCCGCTACGAAAATTCCCAGGCAGAGAACGTCAGGCATCTACTTAAACGTTGGCACGTTGCACGTTGGCAGGTTGGCACGTTCAACGTGCCAACCTGCCAACGCGCCAACCTGCCAACGCGTTCATACTTCAAAGCGCGGCGCGCTGATGCCCAACAGGTTCAGCGCGTTGCGCAAGGTGATCTGAGCGGCCTGGGTCAACGCGAGGCGGGCGTGGGACAGCGCCACGTCGTCGCTCAAAACGCGGCAAGCCGTGTAAAAGGCGTGAAAGGCTGTGGCTAACTCCATCGCGTAGTGCGTGAGACGATGCGGCTCGCATCGCGCGGCAGCGGCAGCGACCTCTTCGGGCAGTTCGGCAATGCGGTAAAGCAACTCGCGTTCCACGTCGGTACGCAGCAGGCTCCAGTCCAATTGTTCAGGCAGATGGACGCCCCGCATCGTGGCTTCGTGGAGCAAAGACGACGCGCGCGCGTGGGCGTATTGCACGTAGTAAACGGGGTTCTTCTGCGATTGCTCCTTCACCAAATCCAAATCAAAGTCCAGCGGCACACTGGGGCTGTAAATGAGATAGAAGAACCGCGCGGCGTCCAAGCCCACTTCGTCCAACAACTCGTCCAGCGTCGCCAACTCGCCCTCGTATTTGGAGACGCGCACAAACTCGCCCGCGCTGAACAGCCGCACGATCTGATACATGAAAATCTCCAACCGCCCGGGGTCGTAGCCCAGCGCTTGGAGGGCGGCTTTGGTGCGGGCAACGTAGGTTTGGTAGTCGGGTCCCCAGATGTTCACCACCTTGTCGAAGCCGCGCTCGAACTTGCTGAGGAGGTAGCCGAGGTCCGACGCGAAGTAGGTGGGCTGCCCGTTCTCA
>JANWYM010000694.1 GCA_025055355.1 Abditibacteriales bacterium | reverse complement strand
CGGGCGCGGGGGGACAAGGTGAAGTTCATCTCCGTCACAAACGGCGACAAGGGACACTTCGCGGAAGAATATAAAACCGACCCGTCCAAGTTAGCCGAGCGGCGCTTGAACGAAGCGCGCGCGGCGGCGGCGGTCATCGGCGCGGAGTTCGAGACGTTGGACGTTCATGATGGCGAGGTCTACATCACACCGGAATTGACGGAGAGAGTAGTTCGTGCCATTCGCCGATGCGGTCCTGTCGGTCAGGGCCCCGACCTTGTGGTGACGAATCGCCCGAACGATTACCACCGTGACCACCGCTATACTGCGCGGCTGGTGTTGGACGCGACTTACATGCTGACCGTGCCGCTGTTTTGCCCCGACGTGCCGCACCTGGCGCGCATGCCAGTGTTCGCTTACTGGTTCGATCGGTTCAGCGAGGGGGGCATGTTTGAGCCTGATGTTGTCATCGGCATTGACGACGTGCTCGACAAAAAAGTGATGATGGCAGCGGCGCACGCGTCGCAGGTGTTTGAGTGGCTGCCCTACAACGCGGGCTATTTAGACCAAGTGCCGAGCGACTCGAACGAGCGCATTGCGTGGCTCGCTGAACGCGTTCGCCAGCGCAACGCTCGCGTGATGGGACAATGTCGCAACGCCGCCGCCGCTGTGCGCGCCGCAGCAGGTGCGCAGTGCGCTGAGGCGTTTCAAATCAGCGAATATGGGCGGCAGCCGAGCGCAGAGGAGTTGAGGCGATTGTTTCCCGTATAGTCGTCCTCGTCGTCGTCATCGGCTGTTTAATATATCTTCGTTCCCTAAACGACCGACGGCGAGGACGAGGACGATTTTACAGGGGTCTCCCTATGCCTTTCAACGTCAAAAAACGCGGCAAACTGACTTACTACTATCACGGCGATGCGCCAGTGTTATCCTCCCTCGTGACGGAAGAACTGCCCGACGGGGATTTGAAAATTTACTTCGCCGGGTTGACGGGCGGACATTCAGCAGCGGGCGTGTTGGGGCTGGACAATGTGGCGTTCATGGACCCGGAGACGGAGATTCCGCTGGTGTTCAAATCGTGGGAGAAATGGCTGCAAGAGGCGGGCATCTGCGCATCGCTCAAGGACATTGACTTCATCGAAGTCCACGCCTTCGGCTGTCAGCCGAAATCGCCCAACCCGCTCGTTGACCCGCTGGGCTACGCCGCCGAACAGGACCGATTGCGCAAGGCTTATGCGAAAGCCTACGCCGGCTTCTTCCGCGACTATCTGCCTGATAACGGCGTGCCGGCGCGTTTTACCGTTCACCTCGTTGATGTGCCGGACAAAGCGGCGTCGTATGAGTTCTACGCGACCGCGCTGTATCAGCGGAAGAAGGAAGCATGAATCGGGTGCCGAGAGCCTCCGCCGAGAGTGTCTGTCATGGCGAGCGGAGCGAAGCAAATACCGGCGGAGGAGACGGCTGCTTTAGGGCAGGCTCTTAGAGCCTATCGGAAAACCGCACTTTCCTCCTTCGCATGGGTGACCCCAGGGGGTCCTCGGCGTTATGTTGACCTCCCCCAACCCCTCCTTGATAAGGAGGGGAGAGTTTTCGGAGAGGCTCTTATTGCCCCATCCGTCCGATAAGAACCTGCACAGGAATCCGCTGCGTGATGGGGCGCGACAGGGACGGCGAGCGAAGCGTGACGTTAAGGGTGTATCGCCCGACAGCGCGCGGGAAGAGGTCCAACGTGATGGGGACGGGTTGATGGGAGAAGATAGGTCCGCTATAAACGCGATAAGGCAACAACCCCGGGCGCATGACGCCGCGCAGGTCAATGGTCGGCGGGAGAGTGACGAGAACTTCCGCTTGAGAGAGGTCCGTCGTGGGCTGAATGTGGAGCGTGATTTGCTGCGGTCGGTTGATGTAGAGCGTCAGGAGAGGCGGGGATTTCAGCGCGGATGGCGCGGCTGGGGGCGGGTTCGACTCCGAGACGGTAGGGGCGGGTTTCTGAGGCGTCACCGGCTCCGCTGAGGACTTGGTGGAAAGTTCGCTCGTCGCGTTGTCGCTCTCTTGGCTTTTTGCTAAGCCTCTGGTAGCAACGTGAGGAGGCTGGGGTGTTTTGACTTCGGGGGATACGTCAGAGTGCAACGGACCAGCAGGCGCAGTGTCGGTGGCTGTGGATTGAGAACTTCCCCCGCTTTGTCCTGCCGCCGCCTCGTCGGGCGATTTTTCACCCCCGCCATCGGACGGTTTTTGGGGTTGGTCTTGGTGCATCACCAGTCGTGGGTCTTTGAGGACGTTGTTACTGGTGGGGGAGGATGGATTCGACGGCGGTTGTGAACCGACTTGAACCCCGCGTTCATTTTGTCTGACGGCGGGCTCTTTGATGTCCAGGCTGTAAGGCGAGGGCAGCGCCTGGGGAGGATAGGTTTGAGGAACCCTGGACGGGGCAGAGCGATAGCCGCCCGGTTGAGACAGAGTTGGCGGCATGGTGGGACTGGCTTGCGGCGTCACGCTGC
>JANWYM010000693.1 GCA_025055355.1 Abditibacteriales bacterium | reverse complement strand
ATCTTCGCTACCGGTCCCCTGACGGGCACGAACTCTTCTTGCGGGGCGCGCTACATGGTCGTCACTAAAGGCGCGCAGACTAACACCATCACCACCTCCAACTCCGGCGGACACTGGGGACCGGAACTCAAGTTTGCCGGCTACGACATGGTCATCGTCGAGGGCAAAGCCGCTAAACCGGTTTACATTTTCATCTACGATGACCTCGTGGAAATCCGCAGCGCGGAGCATCTGTGGGGCAAGACGGTTTTTGAAACTGAGGACCTCATCAAAGAGGAAGTCGGCGTTCCCGACGCCCGCGTGGCGTGCATCGGACCGGCGGGCGAGAAACTCGTGCGCTTCGCCGCCGTGATGAATGACAAGCACCGCGCCGCCGGGCGCAGCGGCGTGGGCGCGGTCATGGGGTCGAAGAACCTCAAAGCCATTGCGGTGCGCGGCACGGGCGCGGTCACGATCGCCAACCCCGAAGCCTACATGAAGGCGCAATGGGCGGCGAAGGCGAAACTGAAAGCGCACCCCGTCACGGGCGAGGGCTTGCCGACGTTCGGGACGATGGTGCTGACCAACGTCGTCAACGAGCACGGCGCGCTCCCGACCAACAACTTCCAACTCTCGCAACTCGAGGGCGCGGAGGGCATCAGCGGCGAGCGTTTGTATGACACGCGACTGGTCAACAACAAGGCGTGTTTCGCCTGCACCATTGCCTGCGGGCGCGTGAACAAACTGGGCGACGGCTCCGACCGCTACATGGTCACGACGCACGCCCGCAACTGGAAGATTGCCACCGAGGGTCCGGAGTATGAACCCGCGTGGGCGTTGGGCGCGGACTGCGGCGTGAACGACCTCGACGCCGTCATCAAGGCGAACTACCTGTGCAACGAGTTGGGCATGGACCCGATTTCGATGGGCGCGACGCTCGCGGCAGCGATGGAGATGTATGAGAAAGGCATCCTCACCGACGCGCAGACGGGCATGCCTCTGAAGTTCGGTAGCGGCGAGGCGCTGGTGCGCATGACCGAAGCGACGGGCTACCGCGAAGGGTTCGGCGACGAACTCGCCGAGGGCAGCAAGCGGATGTGCGACAAGTTCGGGCATCCCGAGTTCTTCATGGGCGTCAAAGGCTCGGAGTTCCCCGCCTACGACCCGCGCGGCATTCAGGGCATGGGGTTGACCTACGCTACGTCGAACCGCGGCGCGTGTCACCTGAAATCCTACACGGTGGCATCGGAAGTTCTCGGCATCCCCTACAAGACCGACCCCGATGTGACCGAGGGCAAAGCCGCCCTGGTCAAACTCTTCCAGGACTTGACGGGCGCGGTGGACGCGACGGGGTTGTGCCTGTTCCTCACCTTCGGCATCGGCGCGGACGAAATCGTTCCCGAACTCGGCGGCGCAATCGGCGCGGATTTGAAGGTCGAGGACGCCGTGACCGTCGGCGACGCCATCTTCAACCTCGAACGGGCGTGGAACGAACGGGCGGGCTTCACGGGCAAAGACGACACCCTGCCCGACCGCATCACCAAAGAACCCATCCCCGCCGGTCCGAAAGCGGGCGCGGTCAACCGCCTGCACGAAATGCTGCCCGAATACTATCAGTTGCGCGGCTGGACGCCCGACGGTAAGGTGCCGGATGAAAAAAAGCAGGCGCTGGGGTTGACGAAATGAGTGGGCTGTTCACGGATAGCGCGGATTACACGGATTGCTTTGGTGGGGAGCAGAGAGCAATCCGTGAAGTCCGTGAACAGCGCCTTGTTGTTTGTGCGGGTCGAGCCAGAGTGCCGTCTGGCGCTCGAAGATGTAGTTCCCATGAAAGTATTCGTCACCTGCTTGGGTCTGCTTCTCCTGACAACGATGACCTCTTCTGGCGTAGAGGACAGGGAGAGGTCGTTGGAGGTTTCTGGTGCTCTCAGGGGCTACTTTCTCGCAGAAGATGGGCAGGTAGTCATCCGTTCTGTCCCTCTCTCTCAACAATCTCAATCAAAACCGTCGAACGTTCTGTGCCCTCTGTGGGCGTCTTACTACCTCACGGGGAGTGTGCGCAGCGGCGGACAAAACCTGTTACAAGTCAAATTGCTTTCAGGACAGAAACTCTTGTGGCAGCAGAAGTTCGATAGACCTCGTCAGCAAGCAACCTTTCCGCAGGAGGAAGGCAAGTTCATCGGTGTGCCAGCGCGTGATGGGATGCCCATTCAGGTCGAGGTGACATGGGCAAGTGGACGACGCCAAATGGTGGGTCTCATACCGTTTGATGTGCGCTGGGGTGCCCTGCCCCCTCTACGGGTGGATTGGTTGGACTTCCTCCGTATTGCCGAGGTGCGACGACTGCTGCGTGAGAAGGGTGACCAGATTTGGAAAGGGTTCCGGGCGGACCGTGTGCCGTTCCTATTGGAGGGTGACCGTCAGTGGATTCTGGTAGACCATCCAAAACCGCCTGCGGGCTTTGCGCGCTATCAGGGCAAGTTGCCCGTGCCGCTGTCGGTGCAT
>JANWYM010000692.1 GCA_025055355.1 Abditibacteriales bacterium | reverse complement strand
GGGCTGGCAGGGACGCCCGCCCCTACAAATGGCTCTCAACGTGGACAGACGGCAGGTTTCAGTAAGTCACAAGGGAGGTCAGTCAATCAATTGTGATTGACTGAGAAATCGGGCTGGCAGGGACGCCCGCCCCTACAAATGGCTCTCAACGTGGACAGACGGCAGGTTTCAGTAAGCCACAAGGTCGGTAGGAGGTCAGCCAATCAATTGTGATTGACTGAGTTTATCCTTGCTCTTTCTTCCGAAAGATGATGATATGCTGCCTCGGCAGAATGTCCAGCGTCTCTATCCACTGCAACGAGGGGAACACGGACATTTCCCGCCGCACTTGCTTTTCGCTCATCTTGTGGACGAGTTTGATAGGCACACGGGGGTCTTCGAGACGATACTCCACAAACACGAGGCGACCGCCGGGTTTGAGGGCGCGCACCATTGCTTGCGTCATTTCGTAGGGATGCGAGAACTCGTGATAAACGTCCACCATCAGAATCAGGTCCACCGAGTTGGGCGGCAGGTTGGGGTCGGTGATGGTGCCTAAAACGGGCTCAACGTTCTCAATCTTCTTGTCCTTCATGCGCTGGCGGATGATGTCGAGCATTTCTGGCTGAATATCCACCGCGTAGACTTTGCCCTTCGGGACCAGCGCGGCGAGGCGGAAGGTGATGAAGCCACTGCCTGCGCCGATGTCGGCGACGACGTCCGTCGGCTTGAGTTGGAGGGCTGCAATCATTTTGTTGGGCTGTTCCTCCACATCGCGCTCCGGGCGGTCGAGCCAGTCGGCGGCTTGATGCCCCATGACCTGCGCGATTTCGCGTCCCATGTAAAATTTGCCCGTGCCGTTTGGGTCGTGGGGATAGCGATAAACGTAGCGAGGTTGGGTGGTTGGTTGGCTGGGCGGTTGGGTGGTGAGGAAGGGGGAGTGCCATGCGGTCCATTGCGACCAGATGCCCGATGACAAACGCTGGCGCAGGCGCAGCCAATACATCGCGCCGCCCGTGAGCGCGCGTAGCCCGCTGTAACTGCCGGTGAACGTGCCGTGTTCGGCGTCAACGGTTAGCGTCTTCGTGGCGCCGTCCATCGTCTTCGATGTCCAGAGAACGTCCGCGCCGCTTGCGTCCGCTGTAACCTGCGCCTCCCACGCGGCAACGTCCGTTCCCGTCGTGCGCGTGAACGTCGGTGTTGTGTCAGTGACAATCGGACCGACGCGCTGCGTGCTAATGGCGAACTCGTCGAACCAGCGCGACTGTTTTTTCACCGCGCCTTGGTTCCAGTAGTTTTCCAAAAACACCGCGTTGATGGCGTAATCGTTCCATGCGCCGTGCCAGTCGAGGTTGTAGCGTATCGCCTCCAGTTTGCCGTCAATCCACAGGGCAAACGCGCCGTCCTTTTGACCGGGTGAGTTCAGATAAACCCCCGATTCCACGCAGACCCAACGCCCCGATTCGGCGGTGCCAAAAATCGGCGTTTGGGCGTTTTGCAAGCCCAACCAGCGCAGGTTGTCGAAGTCGTTGTATTTGGTCGTGACCTTGCGGCTGTCGCGGATGCCGGTCGCAGGGTCAATGCACAGCACGTCGCCCTTTCCACCCCAGACGTGCGCGATGAACCCCTGACTCCAATCGCGCCCTGCGAGGCAGGTCGCCCGCGCCAACTTCGCGGGGTTGCCCTGCCAGCCCACTTCGTGCTTGACGTAAACGCGCCAGTAGATTTCGCGGAACGTCTCGTTCTGGCGGACGCCTCTGCCGAAGGGGTTTCTGCCGAACAGCACCTTCAGGCTGCCCGCTGACACTTGCCCCTTCTCAAACGTGCAGCGCATCGCGCCGCCCCGCCCGCCGTAGCCTTCGTTCGCGCTCCACACGAAACTACCGTTGGCGTCGCTGTATTCAAAGTAACGCGCGCGCAAGTCGCCGGGTTGGTCGAAGTTGTCGTAGAAGACCGTCGCTGGGTGCTGCGCCGTCGGCTGCGGCGTCAACGGTGAGACGAAATCCACGCGAATCGTCGCAGGCGGCGATGCCTCACTCACTTGCCGCGCCTGTGCCCACACGCAGCCAACAACAGTCACGGCGCCCAAGGCGATGAGGGGCGCGAAGATGAGCCATCTGACCTCAGCAGGTTGTCGCGGATATTTCATGTGAACTACTTTCCTCTCCCCCAGCAGGCACATTATTGCAGGGGCAGTTTCCAAACGCGCCCAATTCTTGCACCAACTGTCAGCGGATTTCGGTAACGGATTAAACGGATTACGTCACACTTGCCATGAAAATAATCCGTTTAATCCGCTACCGAAATCCGCTGACAGTAGAATCCGCTGACAGTAGAGAACGTCCTCAAATCAACGGCGTCCTGCCCGGCACGGGCGGGGGGTCAACGGGGCACGGCCCAGGCTTGAGGTCTTCCTTGACGTAATTGAGTTTGGACTGCTTCATCACGAAATCCCACGTGACCTCCTTGCCCGTGTAGGCTGCCAGCCGCCCCATGATCGCCATCA
>JANWYM010000691.1 GCA_025055355.1 Abditibacteriales bacterium | reverse complement strand
AGCCGAACTCTTGCTATTAAGGCTCGGCAGGAGCCTCGCCCTCCCTCAAAGAGAGCCAAAACGCAAAAGTTTCGTGAGTAACTCGGAAAGTTCTCTTGCTCTTTGTTCTGGGTTCTCGGCTCCGATGATTTCTCCAACGACCGCCACACCGTGCGCGCCAGCGGTGAGGCAATCGCGGGCGTTGAGGTGGGTGATACCCCCGATGGCGAAGACGGGAACGTGCACAGCGGCGCAAACTTCTCGCAGAAAGTTCAAGCCTTGTGGCGCCATGTCGGGATGGGAAGCCGTCGGGAAAATCGCCCCAGCGATGAGGTAGTCCGCACCGTCGCGCTCGGCTTCACGGGCGGCGGTAACGGTGTGGACGGAACGTCCCACTAACTTCTGAGGTCCCACGATTTTTCGCGCAGCGCTCACGGGCAAACTCGCTTCGCCCAGATGCACCCCATCGGCATCGCACGCCAGCGCAACATCAGCGCGGTCGTTGATGACGAGCCGCGCGTGCCCGCGAGTAATTGCCCGCAGTCGCTGCGCCAGGGCAAACAACTCACCTGCGGGCAGGTCCTTCTCGCGCAACTGGACGAATTCAACACCACCTTTAATAGCAGCGGTGACAATTTCCACTATGTCGCGTGGCGCGGCGCGGTGACGGTCGGTCACAAGTAGTAAGCGAGGGAGAGAAATCATGGAGTCAACAGGGGGCTGTCAACGGATTTCGGTAACGGATTAAACGGATTCCTCTGCGACGACCTAAGAGGCACTGGTCTCCTCAAGAGTCTATTGCAGGTTCCAGTAACGAATTAAACGGATTCCTCTGCGACGACCCAAGAGGCACTGGTCTCCCTCAAGGGTCTGTTGCAGGTTCCGGTAACGGATTAAACCGATTCCTCTGCGACGACCCAAGAGGCACTGGTCTCCTCAAGGGTCTGTTGCAGGTTCCAGTAACGGATTAAACCGATTCCTCTGCGGCAGGCGCGACGTCATCCGCTTAATCCGCTACCGAAATCTGTTGACAGCCCCCTTTGAACATCGGATTCGCAGGTCCCACACCCTTGCCCAGCGGCAAGCCGTGTTCAATGGCGCGGGTGATGAATTGCTTTGCGGCGGCGACGGCTTCGTGCACTGTTTTTTGCTGCGCCAGACCGGCGGCAATCGCGGAGGCGAAGATTCAGCCCGTGCCGTGCGTGGCAGGGTTGGGCAGACGCTCGCTGCGGAATTCGGTGAAGTCTTCACCGTCGAACAGCACATCCACCGCCGCCCCTGCGAGATGTCCGCCTTTGATGACAACGTTCTGCGCGCCCCAGTCGTGAAGGGCGCGGGCAGCGTCGCGCATCTGTTCAAGGTCGGTCACGTCGCGCCCCGTCAACGCGCTCGCCTCGTGCAGGTTGGGCGTGAGGACAGTGGCGAGCGGCAGCAGATGCGTTTTCAGGGCGTCCACCGCTTCAGGCTTGAGCAGCGGCGCGCCGCTTTTGGCAATCATCACGGGGTCCAGCACCAGCGGTTGGAGGCTGTGCTCTTTGACTTTCGCGGCGACGATTTCGATGATAGCAGCGTTCGCCAACATCCCTGTCTTAACGGCGTCAACGCCGATGTCCGTCACGACGACGTCAATTTGCTGCGCCACAAATGCTGGGGCGATTTCAACGACGCCGTAAACGCCCGTCGTGTTTTGCGCGGTGAGGGCGGTGAGGGCGGTCATGCCGAAAACGCCAAACGCGGCGAAGGTCTTCAAGTCCGCTTGAATCCCCGCCCCGCCACCGGAGTCGGAGCCCGCAATCGTCAAAGCGCGAGGAATGGTCATATCTCAATCAAACCCTCCATCGGACTCGACGCCGTCGCGTAGAGCTTGCGCGGGATGCGTCCGGCTTCGTAAGCCAATCGTCCCGCCTCAATCGCCAAGCGCATGGCGCGCGCCATCTTCACGGGGTCGCGCGCCCCAGCGACGGCAGTGTTGAGCAGCACACCATCGCAGCCCAATTCCATCGCAATCGCAGCGTCGGACGCGGTGCCCACCCCCGCGTCCACAATCAGCGGAACAGAAATCTGCTCGCGGATGATTTGCAGGTTGTAGGGGTTACGAATGCCCATGCCCGACCCAATGGGCGCGCCCAGCGGCATGACAGCGGCACAGCCAATGTCCTGAAGTTTCTTACAAGTGATGGGGTCATCGTTGCAGTAGGGCAGCACGACGAATCCGTCGTTGACGAGTTCGGCAGCGGCTTTGACGAGATGCTCCACATCGGGGAACAGCGTTTCGTCATCACCGATGACCTCCAACTTAATCCAGTTCGTCCCTAACGCCTCTCGCGCCAAATGCGCTGTCAGCACGGCGTCTTTCGCGGTGTAGCAACCCGCCGTGTTCGGCAGGATACTCCGAAAGACGCGCATCTACAACGCGGAAGAGCTCACGCCGATTGCGGAGGAGCGGTTCAACCTGAGCGAGGATGACTTCGTGGAGCTGCTGTACGCCGACCTGTTTGTCTCGGCGCAGC
>JANWYM010000690.1 GCA_025055355.1 Abditibacteriales bacterium | reverse complement strand
GATGGGGGCATTTTCAAGAGGCAAAGGACAACGGCAACGTCATCGCTTTTGGTGTCGCCGATTTTGGCAAGAGGGGCAAACACACGCTCACGTTGCGCGGCGACGGGACGATGACGGTGTATTATGAACCTACCTCCCCAGCCGAACGGCGGCTCCGCGTCTTCTTACACTTCATCCCCGTCCCCCTGCAGCGCACCGCGCAAACCAGCCCGGCAGCAATGATGACGCCACTGGTGGCAGCCTGTCCGGCAGCGCATTACCGCCGGTGTGGTCTACCTGTGCCAGCAGAAGCGTGGTAGCAGCGAGTGGGGAGTGGAAGAGGTCGGGCGTCTTGCCCGACGATAAAAGGCGATGAAGGCGAGACGCCCATCCTACCGTCGCTAATTTCGGCGTTCACCGGCGATGACGAGCGCCTCGCCTTTGAACTTCACGGTGTCAATAGGCGGGGACAGCGGGAGGTCTTTGGATTCGACGAGGGGATTGAGGCTTTTCTCAAACTTGTTGATGATCGAGCGGGGCGCGCTGATGCCGCTCAGTTTGAGGCTGTCTACTTTGAAGTGAATTTCGTCCTTCTTCGCCACGACCAAACGCCCCACCGTGGTTAGCGGCCCGCTGAAGAAAGCAAGTTTCCAGTTGCCGTTGATGTGCAGTTTCTCATTGACGTATTGAACCTTGATGTTCATGTTCTTCGTATGCTTGCCTCTGGCGAGGAAGGAGGTGAACTGGTCGGCAGTGATGGACGCCGATAGCGAGAGATACCGCGACGACTTCACGACGAGGTCGTCAGTTTTCATCAACTTGTCCGTGTCAATCACCATGTCCTCGGCGTAGATGCGCAGCGTTTCCATCGTGAGTTTCTTCTTGATTTCCACCGGGTTACATTCCAGCATGACCAGGGCAAAATGCCCGTGCGCGGCGTCTTTTTCGACGATTTTGAACACCGGCTCTTTACCCTTTTCCGGGTGGATGACGCGCTGTTTCAAATGCTTCTGCAGGGCAGCCAAAACTTGTGAACCCTCATACTGCGCCCAGAGGAGGACGGGCGCCCTCACCAACGCAATAGCGACTACCAACATCACCAATTTTTGCTTCATCTGGAGTGACCTCACCTCTCACAACTCTGGACGCATTGTATCACGCTACCGTTCCTTTGACAACCACCGCTAAGTTGTGTTAAAACAATGGACGCATCCCGTTGAATAACAGGAGTCACATGGCAGACAGGAAAGGCGCATGGCGAAATCGGCTGCGGCAGGCGCAACGTCTGCGCGGTGTGTTGGCGCTGGTGGCGGTGATCGCCCTGTGGTGCGTCTGGGCGCCGCGCGACGCGGATGGAAATCGGCTGTGGCTCACGCCGTCGCTGATGAAGGACATCTTCTTCGAGCAGGCGATTTTCGGGCTGCTGGCGGCGGGCATGACGCTGGTGATTCTGACGGGCGGGATTGACCTCTCGGTGGGTGCGGTGTTGGGGTTGTCGGCGGTCAGTTTCTCCGCGCTGTTGATCTGGCGGGAATGGCACCCAGCGTTCGCCATATTGGCGACACTGGGCATCGGCGCTCTGGCGGGCGCGGTCAACGGCGCGTTGGTGGCGCGGTTTCGCATGCAGCCGTTCGCGGCTACCTTGGCGATGATGGTGGTGGCACGGGGGGTGGCAAAGTGGGTGTCGCACAACGAGAAGGTGCAAAGCGCGGAAGCCAACCCGCCGATTTTCGACACCCTCGCCGGCTCGCCGCTGACGTTAGTGCTCCTGATGTTGGCGGTGTTCGTGGTTCTGGGGGTCATCGTCAGCCGCACGCAGTTCGGACGTTACCTCTACGGCATCGGCGGCAACGAGGAGGCAGTGCGGCTCTCGGGCGTTTCGGTGCAGCGCTACACGATGCTGGCGTATATCGTCTGCGCTCTGACGGCAGCCATGGCAGGGATGTGCGACGCGGCGCGGCAAACGCTGGGCGACCCGGAGGCGGGCATGACGTATGAACTGGACGCGATTGCCGCCGTCGTCATTGGCGGCACGAGTTTGCGCGGCGGGCAGGGCGGCATCCCGCTGACCCTGTTAGGGCTGATGATTATCGGCATCGTGGACAAGTTGCTCTCGATGCACGGACAAGACCTCTCCGTGCGCTTGATGGCGAAGGGATTGATTATTGTCGTGGCGGTGTTGATTCAAGGGCAACGCGAAGCGTGAAACGTGGAACGTGAACTCATTCAAGCGTAACAGGTGGAGTCCTCGACGTATCGAGGATTTTGCAGCAAGATGTCCCCCAACCAATTCAGGACTCCAGCCTCTCTTCACTTTTCGCGCTTCACGCTTCACGCATCAGGAGTGACATCATGTTGAGGAAACTCTCCGCCGTTGTCATCGTCAGTTTTCTCGCGGGTGCGCTGGTGCAGGGCGCAGCGTCGAAAAAGCAGTGGGTCATTGGCATGTCGCAGTGCAACCTGGGCGAGCCGTGGCGGGTGCAGATGAACAAGGACATCAAAGCCGCTGCC
>JANWYM010000068.1 GCA_025055355.1 Abditibacteriales bacterium | reverse complement strand
GGGCATCGGAGCGGACGGGCTGGCGCAATTTCTACCTTTACGACTTGAGCGGCAAGTTGCTGGCGACGCTGACGAACCATCCTTTTGAAGTGGCGAACATCGTGCGCGTGGACGAGGAGCGGGGGTTGCTTTACTACATGGCACGCAGCGGCGACAATCACATGAAATTGCAGTTGCACCGCGTCGGGTTGGACGGCAAGAACGATAAGCGCCTGACTGACCCCGCCTTCCATCACACCGTCAACATTGCCCCTGATGGCAAGCACTTTATTGATGTCATACAGACCCACAACACGCCGCCCGAAACGCGCTTGGTGGACGGGGAGGGCAACGTCATCGAGACGCTGGCGCGCAGCGACCTGAGTAAGTTTGAGCAACTGGGCTTGAAGCGCGTCGAACTGTTCACCTTCAAAGCCGCCGACGGCGTGACCGACCTTTACGGCCTGCTGCACAAGCCGTCGGACTTCGACCCGAACAAGAAGTATCCGCTGCTGGTCAGCGTCTACGCGGGGCCAGAAACGTCAGGCGCGCGGGAGACGTTCATGACGCCCAATCCGTTGACCGAATTGGGCTTTCTCGTGGCGACGTTGGACTCGCGCAGTGCCGGCGGGCGAGGCAAGCGGTTCCTGGAACGCGATTTATCGGAAGTTGGGCATCACGGAGATTGACGACCAAGCGGCGGGCGTGAAGTTTCTGCGGCAGCGCCCTTATGTGGACGGGTCGCGCGTCGGCATTTACGGCACCTCCTACGGGGGCTATGCGGCGGTGATGTGCCTCCTGCGTTACCCTGAGGTTTTTCACGCGGCATGCGCCTCCTCGCCAACTACCGACTGGCGCAACTATGACACAATTTACACTGAACGATATATGTGGACGCCGCAGGAGAATAAAGAGGGCTACGACGCGGGCAATGCCTGCAACTACGCGAAGAATTTGAAGGGACGCCTGATGATTTACTTCGGCACCGCCGACAACAACGTCCACCCCGCCCACTCGCTGCAACTCATCGCCGCGCTGCAGCGCGAGGGTAAGAGTTTCGAGGTGCAGATCGGACCTGACCGGGGACATTCCAGCATCAATCAGGAGCGGATGATGGAGTTCTTCATTGAGAATCTGGTCATGCGATAGGACGAGTGAGGGGCGTCTCGATGACTGCCAACAGACGAAAGGTGCCAACGGATGATGACCCGGAACTTCCCATCCGTTGAGACGTTTCATCCGTTGTGGCAACTCGTCGCACTGAGGAAGCGAGAGCCGTGAGGTCGACTGTCGTCCTTGTGTCAGGCGCTTTTGCGGGTCGAGAACGAGGACGACGAGGACGACGACGATGATTGCCGAAGGAGGGTGAAAAATGCCCAGACGTATTTCCGTTGTTCATGTCTTCATCTGCACGTTGTTGTTGGTCGGACTTTCGATGGCTCAAGCGCCGGTGGAAAAGGTGGACTTGGAAGCCATCGGCAAAATCAAGGAGGAAGGACTCAAGCGGTCGCAGGTCATGGAGATTGCCAGTTACCTCACGGACGTTTACGGACCGCGCCTGACGAACTCACCGCAGTATCGCGCGGCGTGCGAGTGGGCGATGAAGAAACTGACGGAGTGGGGCTTGCAGAACGTTCACCTCGAGGCGTGGGGACCGTTCGGGCGCGGCTGGTCGCTGGAGGGGTTTTCCTGCAACATCGTCGCGCCGCATTTCAGCCCGCTCATCGGGCTGCCGAAGGCGTGGTCACCCAGCACGAACGGCGTGGTGCGCGGTGAGGTCGTCTACTTCGACGCCAAGAACGACGCGGAATTGGAGAAGTTCAAGGGCAAACTCAAGGGCGCGATTGTGTTGATGTCGCCGCCGCAGCCGGTGCGGGCGCACTTCGAGCCCGCAGGCAGACGCTACACCGATGAGCAGCTGGCGGCGATGGCGAACGCGACCCCGCCCGGCACGGGGGGCGGCAGACCGGGCGGACAGCCGCCGTTCGGCGGGCGGCGGTTGGAGGTGACGGAGGAGCAGCGCGCGGCGATGGCGATGTCAGGGAAGAAGTGGCAGATGTGCTACGACGAGGGTGCCGCTGTGGTGCTGGAGCCATCGCGGGGCGACGGCGGCATGGTGTTCGTTCAATCGGCGCGGCTGCCATCTCCGCCTGGCGCGGGCGCGAGACCGTTCGGCGGCTTCGGCGGGCGCAGCCCCTACGCCAAAGACGCCCCCCCTGCCATTCCCCAGGTTGTGTTGTCCGCCGACTATTACAACCGCCTCGTGCGCATGGTGACGAAGGGCGTGCCGGTGACGGTGGAAGTCAGCATCACCGCCAAGTTCTACGATGATGATTTGAACGGCTATAACGTCATCGCCGAAATTCCCGGCACGGACTTGAGGGATGAAATCGTGATGATCGGGGCGCACTTAGACTCGTGGCACGGCGGCACGGGCGCGACGGACAATGCCGCCGGTTCGGCTGTGTGCATGGAAGCCATGCGCATCCTGCAGGCGGTCGGCTTGAAGCCGCGCCGCACGATTCGCATCGGATTGTGGGGCGGTGAGGAACAGGGGCTGCTCGGCTCGCGCGCCCACGTCGCTAAGCACTACGGCGCGCGCAACCTCCGCGCGGCGGAGGGGCAGCCGCCGATGGAACTGAAACCTGCGCACGAGAAGTTTTCGGCTTACTTCAACCTCGACAACGGCACGGGCAAAATTCGCGGCATTTACTTGCAGGGCAACGAAGCCTGCCGTCCCATTTTTACGGCGTGGCTGGAGCCGTTCAAGGAATTGGGCGCGACGACGGTGACGATTGCCAACACGGGCGGCACCGATCATCTGGCGTTCGACGCAGTGGGACTGCCCGGCTTTCAGTTCATCCAAGACCCCATCGAATACGACACGCGCACCCATCACAGCAGCATTGACCACATGGACCGCCTGCTGGAGGACGACCTCAAGCAAGCGGCGACCATCATGGCAGCGTTCGCCTACAACGCTGCCATGCGCGACCAGAAGTTGCCGCGCAAGCCGCTGAGGCAGCCCGCCGCTCGCGGAGGGTAAAAGCCAATTGTAGAGTGTGCATCAATCCGTTGATCACGGTCTCTGGCAACGAAGTAGGGGCGGGCGTCCCTGCCAGCCCGACGGTAGGGGCGAGTAGGGGCGAGCGTCCCTGCCAGCCCGCCGTCGGGGCGATGCGTCCCTGCCAGCCCGATGGTAGGGGCGGGCGTCCCTGCCAGCCCGCCGTCGGGGCGAGCGTCCCTGCCAGCCCGACGGTAGGGGCGGGCGTCCCTGCCAGCCCGACGGTAGGGGCGGGCGTCCCTGCCAGCCCGCTGTCGCGCTACTTCGTCGCTTCGCGTCCTTCCATGAAGAAGTAGCCAATCAAGTGCGTGATGACCATGTGCGCGTCCTCCGCCCGCCCCATGTGCTGAACGTCCACGACTAACGGCTTTTGCACCAACTGCGCCAGTTTCCCGCCACCGAAGGCGGACACGCCGAGGGTGAGGCAGCCGATAGAGTTGGCATACTCGACAGCGCGCAACACGTTGGGCGAGTTGCCGCTGCCGCTGAGGGCGAACAGCACGTCGCCCGGTTGGGCGAAGTTTTTGAGTTGCTCGACGAAGACGCTCTCATAAGACACATCGTTGGCAAGCGCAGTCATCCACGGCACATTGTCCGTCAAGGCGATGACGCGAAAACGCTTATCCGAGAAGTTATGCCCGCCCTTGCCCAAGTCATTGGCGAAGTGCGACGCCGTCGCCGCACTGCCACCGTTGCCGCACAGGAAGATGGTCTTTCCCTGCTCGCGGGCATTGCGGAAGATCTCGATGAACTCATTTACCGTGCGCTCATCAATCGAAGACAACGCACGCTGCAAATCGGATAAATAGTCGGTGACGAAACTCACTTTTTTACACTCCCAAGAGCCTCTCCGAAAACCGCGTAGCGCCGACATCCTGTTGGGATTTTATGTAGGCTGGAGACCTGCGCTACCCGGTTTGCGGATGGGCATTAAGTATTTGCACCGCCGAGGGCGCAGAGCGCGCAGCAGGAAGCCTCCCCGTTCGGCGCAGGTCTCTGTCCGCGCCGCAATGCTCGACCGCCGAGGGAGATACGATGCAGGCGGGAAGCCTGCGCTACAATTCCGTTGTGTTCTCTGCGCCATCGGCAGTCAATCAAATCCTGACGAGCGATAACACTTCCCCCGCGTCGTCCATCTCCTCCAGTTGCCACAGTCGTCGCAGGGCTTTTTCGACCTGCGCAGGTGGAAGAACCATTGTGGCGAGTTGACGAAACTTGGCTTCGACCTCTTCATCGCTCATGGGATTGCGGCAGTGCCCGCGCGGGAAAACGACCTTCTCGCGCAGCCTCTCGCCTGACTTCAGGATGATTTCGATGTCGTTCGGGATACCTTCGGGATACTGCGCGTTGCACTCGGCATTACGGTGGACTTTGATTTTCTGCATCAAGGCGTGTAATTGCGGGTCGCGGAGGCGTTGCTCGTCGAACGAGGCGAGCGTCACCTCACCGTCCCTCAGCGCGACGGCGATACAGTAGGGCAAACTGTGGTCGGCGGTCTCGCGCGTCGTCGGGTTCCACTTCTCTGGCTCGCCCGCGATGATATCCACGCAGGCGTCGAAGGTTTGCACGTTAATTTCGGCGATGTCTTCTATCCCTGACAAGTCGAGACGTCCGAGTTTTTCGCGCAACTTCAGCGCGGCGTCCACACCGCTTTGCGCGTGGTATTCGACGGGGAAGAACTTGATGTAAGTGTCCAAAATCTTAAAGGGTTGAACCCCCTCTTTCTCTCCCCCTTGCCAAGGGGGAGAGGGAGGGTGTGACGCTCCCCCTTCCCAAAGGGGAGACGGAGGGAGTGACGCTCCCCCTTCCCAAAGGGGAGACGGAGGGAGTGGCTCTCCCCCTTGCCAAGGGGGAGACGGAGGGGGTAAGGTTTCACCGCCGAAGGGGTCAAGGGCGAACTTACCCGACACCAGTTTCCAGAACCCAAACACCCCCTCAAAAATCGGCGCAGGCCCTGACATGCCCTTTGCCGCCAGCAGCGCGGCGAAGACACCGTTGCGAGCGGCGTTGGCGAAGGCGCAGGCTTTCCACTCAGACAGCGTGCCGGCTCGCGTCTGGCGCATCGCGTTGTGTGCGACGCCCGCGATGCCGAGGGCATGCACCGTTTGCTCCACCGACAATCCCAGCAGTCGCGCGGCTAAACAAGCGACGGAGAAATTTCCATAGTTCACGTGGTCCCAGCCGTGCGCCCGCAAACTCGCCGCATCACACAGGCGGCATTGAATCTCGTAGCCGATGACGATGGCGAGAATCAAATCCCTCCCGCTGCGCTGCCGCGCCTCCGCTACCGCAAGGGCAGCGGGGATGTTATCCGACGGATGCGCGGGTTCTTTGGACAGGTAGGTGTCGTTGTAATCCAGATAACGCACCATCGTCCCGTTCGCAAATGTCGCAAGATCGGGCATCGTGCGCTGACCGCTGCCGATGACCGTCGCGCCCGCACGAGTGCTCGTATATTCAGCGGCGAGTTCGCGCACGATGCGCGCCGGCTCGCTGGCATACGCCCCCAACGCGCAGCCAATCGAGTCGATCACCCGCCGCTTGACCTCATGCACAACGGGTTGCGGAAGGTCTTCGTAGCGGAGTCGTTGCGACCAGATGGCTAACTTTTCGGCGACGGTGGACATAGCTTTAACGAACCACCAAGATGCAAATGGACACAAAGACTTGATGTTTCTTTGTGCCCTTCGTATCCTTGGGATGTCATGCAAACTTCACGTGTGCATTAAGAGCCCATCCGAAAACTCTCCCCTCCTTACCAAGGAGGGGTCGGGGGAGGTCCAAAGCTAGCCAACAACCCCGTATGGTCCCCCGGGTCAAGGGAAATAGCGAGTTTTGCGGATAGGCTCTTAGAGCCTATCCCCAAACCGCGGAGCGCCGACATCCTGTCGGCATTTTACGCCGGCTGGAAGCCTGCGCTACACGGTTTTCGGATAGGCTCCAAGCAAAATTTACAACCTGTCCTCGTTTGAGGGGCTTTGTAGGGGCAGCGCGCCTCTGTCAGACCAATTCAAGAGTCGAATCGGGCTGGCAGAGATGCGCCGCCCCTACGAGTTGTATGCGCAATGCACACAGCTTCACACGACGGGACCAAAATGTTCCTTCCACTTCTTCGCCAACCTCGCGCCGATTTTATCCAGTTCGGCGAGTTCCTGCGGCGTGAGGGGCTTGAAGGCTTTGACGAGTGCGAGGTTGCGGCGCAGTTCTTCGCGGGTCGCCATGCCGATCACGGCGCAGGCGACATGGGGCAGACCGAGTGCGTAGCGGATGGCGACGGGGATATGTGCCGTCGGCATCTTGCGGTTGCTTAGAGCCTTGCTGTCATACTGCGCCCCGCCCAGCACCTTCATCGCCACCAAGCCGACGTTCTTCTTCGCCGCCACCGGCCAGACCTTGTTCTCAAAGTCGTAGGTGTGTTTGTCCACGAAGTTGACGGCGTTCATCATCACGTCAATCTCGAAGCTCTCCAAAATCTTGAGAAACTTCCACGGGCGGTCGTGTCCGCTGACACCGATGTATTTCGTGAGCCCTTCCTTCTTCGCCTTCATCAGCATCTCCATCACGCCGCCTTTGCCCATCACCGTGTCCAAGTCCATTTTGTCCGAACCGATGCTGTGAGCGAAAACGAGGTCAGCGTAGTCAGTTTGGAGTAACTTCAGGTTTTGCTCCAGCAGTCTCAGCGCGTCATCGGCTTTCGGCTCAAAACATTTGGTGACGAGAAAAACCTCCTTGCGCCGCTCCCTCAGCACATAGCCCAACTGCTCCTGCGCCTTGCCGTAGCCCATGTGTTCAGGGGCAGTGTCCATGTAGTTTACGCCGAGGTCAATCGCTTCGTTGTAGAGGGCAATCGCCTCTTGCCGCGTGCGCCGCGTGCCAGTGGGCGCGGTGCCGAAGCCCAGAATCGGAACGCGCACCCCTGTTTTCCCCAGCACGCGCTGCGGCACTTTCTCTGCCGCTGCGGTCTCACTCAGAGCCAGTCCCACTACTGCCGCGCCAGCGGCGGTGGTCTTCAGAAAATCACGACGGGTGAAGTGGTCAGTCATGGGGGTCTCCTTTAGATACTACAGATTGAATAGACGGACGCGAATGGGTTAAACGGTCGGTATCCGCGCCTCCCTATTGAATCCGTAGCATTACGGGATCTTTTTCAACTCCTCCTGCGCCTTCGCCACCCACGGTGAATGAGGCGGAATCTGTCCGAACTCCTGTCGCGCTTCCTCGTAGCGTTTGGCTTCTATGAGGAGTTTTCCGATTTGGTAATGCAAAACTGCATGAACGTTGCGGAGGATGAGCAGGTCATCCGCCGAGGGGCGCAGCGCGATGGGGAGCGCGTCCACGTTGTCGCAAACAATGGAAGTTTTGTCAACGCGCTTGTTGCGGTCACGCCGATTGCGCGTTCCCTGCCCACGTTCCGCCGCGCACAGGTCTAACCCCAGTGCGTAGCCGAACGCGGCGGCAACGAGGTGCGTCATCCCCGCGTTGCCATGCCGCCGCCCGTCACCGTGTTCGACCGCAACTTGCGCGAGAACCTTGACGGACGCCTCGCGGCTGGTTCTCCGCCCTTGCGTTGCTCCCTCGTCCAGCGCGCGGCAGTAGATGCACAGCGTTTGCGTGCCGGTGGGGTCTTGAGGGTTTAACACGCGAGGCAGGAACTTCAGCAGCACGTCCGCCTCGGCCCGATTTTCAACATAGGTGATTTTCAAATCGGGCAAGGCGGCTTTCCATATCTTGGCTGCCTCCTCCACCGTGCGCTTCGCAGCGTTGACGAGCGAGTCGTCCAAAGCGGCGTCGTCCACCTGCACTGCCAGTTCATGGCGAGGAGGAATAAGGGAGCGCAGCAGACGTATCGCCTGTTGAGGCGGAACGGGGCGGCGGCGGTCTTCGGGGACGGGGCGACCTTGTGGGTCGCGCTCGCCCAATGCCTGCTCATAACCGATGAGGATGTCCTCACGCCAGCCGAACGTCGGCGAACCGTTGCCTGCCCAGAACTCCAATTTCTCCGTGAGACGCGACGACTTCTGGGGGCGGTCAGCGACCACGCTTACGTATTGCTCGTCATCCAGCAGGTAGATCGCCCCGCGCCGCGTGAGCCCGTAGGTGTCAGCGACGCGGCTGCCGTCGAGCAGCACGGGCAATGTGAGGTGATGCTGCGCGACCATCTCAACGACACGCTGCGGCAGCGACGGCACAATCGGGCTGATTTCAACGGCAAGCACGGATAGTTTCAGGTCCTTGTATTTCTCAGGCAACTGCTGCAGTTGTGCTAACATCTGCCCGACATTCCCGCCGACGGAGAAAAACGCCAGCACCAGCGGACGCCCCCGAAACGACGACAGCATCACCCGCTGCCCGCGCAGGTTCGGCAGCGCGAAGTTGACCGCCTTCATCCCCTCGGTGATCTTCGGCTGCACGTCTTCTGGATCCAGCGGCATGCGCCGGTGGTTCGCGCCGCCTTCCAATCGCCCGCCCAGCACCAGCACCAACCCGCACAACACACCTATCTGCCGACGCATCGTCATCACTGCTTTCCCTCACTTTTGTCGGCTTTCCTCCCACCGTTTCATGTCTTCCTTGACGGCTTCCGCTGATTTGTGCAGCGCGGTTTTTTCCTCTTCGGTGAGGGGCACCTCTACGATGCTCTCCACGCCGTTCTTTCCCAACACGGCTGGCACGCCGACATACACGCCGCTCAAACCGAACTCGCCCTCCAGCCAGCAGGTCGTCGGCAGCAGCCGCCGCTTGTCTTTGACAATGGACTCCACCATTTGTGCCACCGCCGCGCCCGGCGCGTAGAACGCGCTGCCCGTCTTGAGCAAGCCGACGATTTCCGCCCCACCGTCGCGGGTGCGCTGAATGAGTTGCGCCAAACGGTCAGGCGGAATCAGATGCGTCACGGGAATCCCCGACACCGTGGAGTAGGACGGCAGCGGCACCATCGAGTCGCCATGCCCGCCCAGGACCATCGCCTGCACGTCCTCGACGGAGACGTTCAGTTCCATCGCGATGAACGTGCGGAAGCGCGCCGAGTCCAGCACCCCCGCCTGCCCGAACACCCGATGACGCGGGAAGCCGCTGATGACCTTCGCCACGTAGCACATTGTGTCCAGCGGGTTCGACACCATGAGGATCATCGAGTTCGGTGCGTATTGCACGATGTTCTCCGTGACGCTGGTGATGATGTTCGCGTTGACGTGCAGCAGATCGCTCCGCGACATGCCCGGCTTGCGCGCAACCCCCGAGGTCACCACAACGATGTCGCTCCCCTCAATCACAGCGAAGTCATGGGTCTTCCCCGTCACCTTGCTTTCATAGCCCTCGACCGGACCGGCTTCGGCGATGTCCAACGCCTTCCCCTCGGCGATGCTCTCCACGATGTCCACCAACACGACCTCGCCCAACTCCTTCTGCGCTATGAGCAGCGCAGCCGTCGCGCCGACGTTGCCGGCGCCAATGACCGCAATTTTCATCGTCCATTCTCCCTTTCAGATTTCAGTAGGGGAGTACGGGAGTGTGAGGGAAACGTTGACGCCCACACTCCCACACTCCCCTCCGCTCATTTCACCTCTGCCGTCCGCTGCCGCCTTGCCAGCGCGCGTTCGTATTCGTCCCGTCTAAGTTGAGTGTCTGCCACGTCACTGACGCTCACGGCGATGATGACGCCATGCTGCTTCTGAATTTCTCGCGCTCGTCGGCGTAGCGAGCGTTCCACGTCCTCCAGACGTTCATGCGGGACGTTGAACACTGTTACGACGGCGTGTGTATCCGGGTAGTAATGGGTCTGCAAAGAGGTAACGTCGGGGAAGCACTCGGGACAAATTTGCTTCGCCATATCCACCAATTCCTGCGCAAACGCTCCTCGGCGTTCCAATGCTCGCAGCCGTTCTTCGGGAATCACTCTCACGTTGGCACCTCCTCTTCAGCGCGTTGCAGCACACGCTCGGCAAATTGCATCACTTGCTCTGCCTGGTCTCGCGTCGTCGGCTTCACGCGATAATTCGCCAGCACGCGCCAGTCATAAGCTTTTGCAAATCTGTCCTGCCATTCTTCATCCCAGCCGAGATGTTCAACGATGGCTCTCGGCACGGTGTAATGTTCCCATCTCTCGCCGAATGTTGCACCATCCTCATCAATCGGCACCTGAAAATACTCCAACGCCGCCAGCGCCGACTGATAGGCGCAGTAGTAAGCCGCCGTCAGCGCCCAGTCGTAATGCCCTGCATCAAAAGCAGAGGCGAGCCACTTCCAGGCTGGTTCTGGCTTTGCCGAGCATCATAGCTGCTCTCTATCGGGCTGGCAGAGACGCACCGCCCCTCCGGTATCCCCTGCATCCTACTTCCCCAGCGCCTTCCTCACCAACCCCGGCACCTCCGCCGGAATCTCGGCGACCTCCACACCGACTCTGTTGAACGCTTCAATCTTCGCCTGCGCCGTGCCGCTGCTGCCGCTGATGATCGCGCCCGCGTGCCCCATGCGCTTGCCGGGCGGGGCGGTCTTGCCCGCGATGAAAGCGACGACGGGTTTGGTCATCTGCTTGTCAATGAACTCGGCGGCTATCTCCTCATCGTTGCCGCCGATTTCGCCAATCAGCACCACCGCGTCGGTGTCTTTATCTTCCTCGAACCGCGCCAAAATGTCAACGAAGGAACTTCCGATAATCGGGTCGCCGCCGATGCCGACGACGGTGCTTTGCCCGATGCCCGCGTGGGTCAGTTCGGCGGCAATTTCGTAGGTCAGCGTCCCGCTGCGCGACACCATCCCCACCCGCCCGGGCGTGTAGATGTTGCCCGGCATAATGCCGACCTTGCACGCGCCCGGCGTGATGAGCCCGGGGCAGTTCGGACCAATCATCCAGCCCTCATGTTCCTTGAGGAAGCGGTAGACCTTGAGCATGTCCTGTGTGGGGATGCCCTCGGCGATGCAGACGATGCCGCGAATCCCTGCGTCCAGCGCCTCAAAAATCGCGTCGGCGGCAAACGGCGCTGGGACGAAAATCGCCGTCACGTTCGCGCCCGTCTGCGCGACGGCTTCCTGCACCATGTTGAACACCGGCACCCGCACGCCGTCGTGTTCCAACACCTGCCCACCTTTTCCCGGCGTCACGCCCGCGACGACGTTCGTGCCATACGCAATCATCTGCTTCGTGTGGAACGACCCCTGCTCCCCCGTGATGCCCTGCACGAGGAGGCGGGTGGATTGGTCAATGAGGATGCTCATGGATTTCCTGCCTTTCGTGTTGATTTCTGACCATGTCCTGTTTATTGAGATAGGCGTGCCCCGCCGCGCCGTTCATACCTTTGATATGGGGCGAAGGATGCCATCGTTGCCGACCTCAAACAGTTGCTCCGTCCATGTCTGCGCAAAAAACTGGTCAATCGCGGAGAGCCAGAGCGTGACGCGCTCTTCAAGGGGCAGACTTTGCGAGACACGCGACAGGAGAATTGTGGACTGGCAATCGAACGGTAAGACCAAAAACTCTGTGTCGTTTGTCAGAAACAACAGTTCCTCATCCTGCAATCGGCGGCGAATGTCCGCATCAGAGATGCCGCGTTGACCCAACTCAATGATGTGCTGAACATCGCGCCCTTGTTGGCGCAGGCGGCGATATAATCTGAGAGGGAAGTTCTCATCCAGCAAGATGGTCATGTCACACGCCCCACCGCGGGCGGCAGATGATGTGTCACGTGTGCCGCATATCGGATGGCGTCCAGAACTTGCTCGCGGGTGAGACCGTATTCTGCCTGAATCGTCTCACACGATTCGCCCGCCCCCAGATTGTCCAGCACTGTCGCCACGTCCACTCGCGTGCCCTTAATGCATGGCTTGCCGAAGCGCACATTCGGGTCTATTGAGATGCCCGGAAAGATTTCCATATGATCGACCTCCTGTGTTGTTATATTTTGCGTAAGCCATATCTGTCACCACTCCAAGTGCCAGGCGACTGCTTAGAGCCTATCCGAAAACCGCGTAGTGCCGACATCCTGTCAGCATTTTATGCAGACTGGAAGCCTGCGCTAACCGGTTTTCGGATAGGCTCTTACTGCCGCACCTGCCCACTCCCTATGATAACATATTTCGTCGTCGTCAGGGCTTCCAGCCCCATCGGTCCGCGCGCGTGGAGTTTTTGGGT
>JANWYM010000689.1 GCA_025055355.1 Abditibacteriales bacterium | reverse complement strand
CATCGTCAAAGCCATCCAGCACAAGGGTTTCTCCTTCGTGCAGGTCATGAGTCCCTGCCCGACGTGGTTCAACACCTACGACCCGTGGAAAGACGGCAGCGTGCCTCTCCCCAACTGGGACCCCAGCAACCGCGTCGCCGCCATTGACCTCGCGCTGACTGAAGACAAATTCCATCTGGGCATTTTCTACCAAGACCAACGCCCCTCCTACGATGAACTCTACGGCACGGTCATCGAAAAAGCGCAAGGTGAAAAGCAGGCGACCCTCGAAACTCTACTGGACCGCTTCATGTCCTGATTGTAAGGACAAAAAGCCCCAGCGAGTCGCTGCCCTCTGCGATTGGCATCAGGGGGAGAACGAGGATTTCACCCCTCCCCCGACTCGCCGCTCGGAGGTGCTTCGTCAATCTCCGGTGGGGTCTCCTCTAACTGCTCGATGAACACCATCGGCGAGGCGGCGCAGACGACGCGGTTGCGCCCGTTGCGCTTGGCGTGATAGAGGGCTCGGTCCGCTGCCTCGATCAGGTGCGCAGGAAACACCGCGTCTTCGGGGTAAGAGGCAACACCGATGCTGACGGTAACGCGGACGGGGTTGTTCTGACCGATGGTGAAAACCGGCGACGCTTCGACGCTACGGCGGATGCGTTCGGCTGCCGCCCGCGCGCCGTCGCCGTCCTCTTTTTCCGCCTCCAACAAAATCACAGCAAACTCGTCCCCACCGCAACGCGCCACGACGTCGGTGGAACGAACGCTCGCCCGCAGCACGTTCGCCACCTCCCGCAGCACGCAGTCGCCCATCGGATGACCGTAGGTATCGTTGACCTCCTTGAAGTGGTCCACATCTATCAGCAGCAGGGAGAGCGTGCGTTTATAGCGCTCCGCACGCTGGCACTCGGCTTGCAGACGCTCCTCAAAATGCCGACGGTTGATGGCGCCCGTCAAGGGGTCGGTGGTTGCCAACCGCTCCAACTCCGCCATCGTCGCTCGCATCTCGTCTTCCGCTTGACGCTTGCGCAGGGCGGCTTCGAGGCGGGCAATCAGTTCGCGGTTGTCAATCGGCTTGAGGAGGTAATCCTCCGCTCCGATCTCAAATCCCAACACCTTGCTGCTCACGTCTTTGTGGGCAGCCGTCAGGAAAAGGACGGGGATATGCTTGGTGGACTCATCGGCTTTGAGCCGTTCGCACACGGTGAAGCCGTCCTGCAGAGGCATGTGTACGTCCAGGAGAATGACAGCTGGGTTATGCTCGTGCGCCAGCGCAAGGCACTGGTCGCCGCTGTCCGCGAGTAACACCTCGTGCGACGTCATTTTTTCTATCACCACTTTGAGCGTGAACAACGTATCGGGGTTGTCGTCCACAATAAGGATTTTAGCCATGGGTTTCTTCCTCCTTCGTTTGTATCGGAATGGTGAAATAGAAGGTTGAGCCGATGCCGACGGCGCTCTCACACCATAGAGAACCGCCTAATAGGTCCACTAAATTCTTGCAGATGGTCAGCCCCAGTCCGATGCCGCCGTATTTGCGGGCGAGTCCCTCGTCCAACTGACGGAACCGCTCGAACACCAGGGGAATCTGCTGGGGCGGGATGCCGATGCCCGTGTCTTTGACGGCGACCTCCAGCATCCCCTCACGCACCCGTGCGGTGATGTGGATGCTCCCTTGTTCAGTGAATTTGATTGCGTTGTGCACCAAGTTAAACAAGATCTGACTGACCTTGCGCTCGTCCGAGCGAAGCAACGGCAGGTCGGGCGGCAGGTCGCAGGTGATGGTCAACCCCTTTTGCGCGGCATGGGGGCGCAGCGAAGCCAGCGCCCAATGCACTGTGTCTGCCAACGAAAAGGTGGACAGGTACAGTTCCTCTTTGCCCGTCTCTATCCGAATGAGGTTCATCAGTTCGTCAATCAGCCGCAGCAGGTGTTCGCCGCTGCGGTGGAGGACTTGCAGACATTGGCGTTGGTCGGGATGCCAGGTGGCGTCGCCTTGCAACAACAGTTGGGAGAGCGAGAGAATCGAGTGCAGCGGCGTGCGTAACTCGTGCGAGATGGTGGACAGGAATTGCCGTTGCGAGCGCAGCATGGCGCGGGCTTTTTCGGCTTCCTTCAACAGGGTGACGTCCTGATAGATAGATAAGGCGCCGACCACCGACCCCGCCTTGTCTCGCAGCGGGACGGACTGCACCCACAGGAGCGTCTCGCGCCCGTCGGGATGGCGGAGGATCACGTCTTCCGCCTGCGCCGCTTGACCGGTAGCGAGCGTGTGATGAAAGGGCAACGCCTGCGGGGGATAGGGGGAGCCGTCGGGACGGAACAGATTGTAAGTCTGTGTGAAATCAATTTTGCCTGTGCTGTTGACCACCGACGCTCCCAGCAGTTCGATGCCTTTGCGGTTGATGATACCCGTCTCGCCCGAGGGTGCGTAGGTGATGAGGATGCCCAGCGGTAGGTGGTCAATGAGGGCGCGGAGTTGGTTGCGTTCGGCTTCCAGTAGGTCGTTCAACATGGAC
>JANWYM010000688.1 GCA_025055355.1 Abditibacteriales bacterium | reverse complement strand
GGTCTCCCTCAGTCGCCGAAATAGGACGGTGGCAAACGTCACTGAGCAGGCGGGGCAGATGTCCTCTTTCACCTTGACGATCGCCAGGTTGCGAGCGCGCCCGCGAATGAACTCGTAGCGGCGCAGCGCGTTCGCCTCGATGTGCGGCACCATCTGCGCCCGTTGTGCCTGCAATGCCTCCCACTCGGCATTGAGCTGTGCCAGTGTCTCTTGATAACGCTGCTCCACCGCGCGCAGGTGGCTTTCCTTCTCGGACAGGGCTTGGCGAAGTTCATCCACTTTCCGCTGCTGTGCTTCTACGTCATCCATCAGCAACAGGATGATTTCCTCCAGGTTGCCCTTCTGTCGCCCCAATGCCTCTACCTCTTGGTTCAAGTTCTCAATTTCTTTGGGGTTGGTGATCGTCCCGCTGTAAAGGCGGTTGCGGTGGCGCTGACGCTTGTCTTCGATGCTTTTCAGTTGCAATTCCTTGTCGCGGATTTCTGTTTCCAGCGCGTGCAGGCGGCTGCTTTCCTCTGAGAGTTTCGCCCGCTGCGCATCACACTCGGCTCGCAACGCTGCGCCGCTGTCCAATTCCTTCCGCGCCTTCTCCACCTCGGCCAGGCGCGTGTCTATCTGCTGCAGTTGATAAAGTTGCCGCAAAGTTTCTCTCACAGATGCCTCCTCAGTGACCAGTGACCAGTGACCAGTCGCCAGCCATCAGTCATCAGTAAGCAGTGAACGGTTGGGGTCATTGCTGATTACTGGTCATCGGTGACTGATCATTGGTCACTGGTCACTGACTTCTGCTGCGCCTGCCACGCTGCCATCTGAACCTTCAAATCGTGATACGGAAACCGATCGCCGGGGCAGTCGGTTGCGCTGCCCGTGTCACGGTGACGGTAGATGCGCTCTGCCGACAGGTGCGGATACTTCATGAACAGATACCTGAGGAGATACTTGAGCGACTTCATCTGCTCCGGCGTCGGTTTGACAGGCCCCCGCCGCCCGCGTGGATTGGAGGAGGATGAAAAATCACCGACCACGCAAATCCCGATGCAATCATTCGCATACCGCGCATGAGCGCCTTGCAAATTCTCCGGTCGTCCGCGCTGAATCGAGCCGTCGCTTAAAATGACGAAGTGATAGCCGATGTGATACATCCGCTCGCCATCCGCTCGTCCGAAGCCGCGCCGTTGATGCCACGCGTCAATCATCGCCGCATTCACCATTCTCCCGCCCAACACCGGCGGACTCGATGAATGGTGCAGCACAATCCCTCGCGGATAGGGAGGAACCAAAACTTGCCGCAGCGAACGCCACACTTGCTGCCACTGCCACACAGCCGCGAGGAGAAGGAGAGCCGCGATGATAAAACGCCAAGATTTCACGCAGTTGCCCCCGGGATGAGGGTTGGCACGTGCTAACGTGTCAACGTGCTAACCCTCACCCCTTGACTCTCAATATGTCTAAACGGATTCGCTGACGCCTCTGAGGTGAACACCTGCAGTCTGTCACCTAAAGTGCAGCGTAGGTGCTCGGCGACCACACGCACAAAGATCTGCTCTGTTGCCGCGTGCGTGGGGTCAACGACCGCCAGCCCCCGCGCCTGCGCCTTGAGCGCGTCGTGATGCTTGATGTCGCCGGTTACCAGCACATCCGCGCCCGCTTGATGCGCCGCATCTATCAAGAACGCGCCGCTGCCGCCGCAGAGCGCGACACGTTGCACGCGACGCTCAAGGCTGCCGACAGCGCGCACGTGCGCCGCGCCCAATTCCCTCCCCACAAACTGCGCGAACTCGCGCAACGTGACCGCTTGCTTCAATTGCCCGACGCGCCCCGCGCCCAAAGATTTTCCCTTGTTCTCCAAACGGTAAACGTCGTAAGCGACCTCCTCGTAAGGGTGCGCCCGGCGCATTGCCTCCAGCGTCGCTGGCAACTGCCGCTCCCCAACGAGCATTTCCAGGCGGAACTCTTCGGCTTGCTCCAATTGTCCCACCTCACCGAGGTAAGGCGACGCACCCTCCAGCGGGCGAAACGTGCCCGTCCCCGGCGCGCGGAAACTACAATGGCTGTAATTGCCAATCACGCCCGCGCCCACCGCTGCCATCGCGTCACGCACGGCGTCCACCGCCTCCGTCGGCACGAACACGACGACTTTATAAAGCACCTCGCGCTGACGCGGCGCAAGCACCTCAACGTTCTCCAGTCTCAACGCCCCTGCCAGGGCATCCCCCATTCCACTCGGCGCGTTGTCAAAATTGGTGTGCGCGGCGATGTGGTGCATCCGTTGCTGCAATAACTCGACGATCACCCGCCCCGTCGGGTCATCCGTCCGCACGCGGCGTAGTGGCTGAAAAATCGCGGGGTGGTGCGTGATCAGCAGATAACACACCTGCTGCATCGCCTCTTCGACCACCTCCCGCGTCGGGTCGAGCGCGACCATCGCCCGCTCCACCACCTCATTAGGATTGCCCACCAGCAACCCAACGTTATCCCAATCCTCCGCCAGTTCTGGCGGGGCA
>JANWYM010000687.1 GCA_025055355.1 Abditibacteriales bacterium | reverse complement strand
GACCACCCCGCCGTCAGTGTAGCTGCCGAGGCCCGCGTGCGCCCGGGCGCGGAAGGGCAGGCGAAGACAGGTATCGAGGTCGTGCTGTCGCGTTCGCTGTTGAACGAACACCTGACGCGCGCGCTGTCGCAGAAGAACCTCAAGAACGTCTACCTCGTTCTCGCGCCCGAAGAAACCGCTTGCGTCAGCCGCGACCAGGCAAACAGGGTGGAACGACGGCGGCAGCAAGACCCGTGGGACGGACGGCTGTCGCGCGCCCAGAACTTTGCCCGCATCATCACGGAAAAGTACCCTCATCTGACCGTCAAAGACCTCACGCCGGTCGTGGACGAAATGCGCTGGGTCAAGTCGCCCGCCGAAATCGCTGTCCTGCGCGAGTGCGGACGCATCGGCGCGTTGGGCGTGCGCGACGCCATAGCGGCGACGCAGCCGGGGCTGTTTGAGTATTTTCTCGAAGGCGTGGCAACGGGAACGTTTCTGCGCGAGGGCGCGCAGGGGATTGCCTTTCACGCCATCGTCGCATCGGGCGAAAACACGCTGGAACTCCATTACAACGCGAACAATCGGCAGATGGCAGCGGGCGACATCGTGCTCATGGACTTCGCGCCTGAGGTGAACAATTACGTTGTGGACATCACACGCACGTGGCCCGTGTCGGGCAGGTTCACTGATGAGCAACTGAAAATCTACAACTGCCTGTTGGAAGCGCACAAGACGACCATCGCCGCCGTCAAGCCGGGGGTGACGGTTCGTGACCTCCTCCGAGTGTGTCGCAGCGTCTTTGAGAAACACGGCTTCGGCAGGAACATGCTGGGCGTCATCGGGCACTTTGTCGGCATGTCGGTTCACGACCCCGGCTTCTACGACCGCCCGTTCGTCCCCGGCGTGGTGTTTAACGTCGAGCCGCTGTTCATGGACAGAGAAAAGAAGATTCACATGCGTTTGGAGGACACCATCGTCGTCACGGAGAACGGACATGAGAACCTCACGGCGGGCGTGCCGATAGAGGTGGAGGAGATTTACAGGTTAATGCAAAGAAAAGAAGGGGGGCGTCCCGCCCGATAAAGACGGATGAGACACCTATCCTACGTCCTCCGAGAAACCCGCCCCTCACGTCCAACCTCAAAGCCATGAATGCTGGCGCCCTAACGATTCGCTCAGTTTTGTTGAGCGTTGCTCTCATTTTTCTCACCAACGTCTGGATGATGCGTACCGAGTTGGTGACGGGGCGTTACGTAACGGCGGGCATCCCACCCATTCCTGCCGTGGGCGCACTGCTGATCTTGGTGGTGGTGAATCCCCTCTTGCGGCGCGTGCGCCCGCGTTGGGCGTTGCGGCGCGGCGAGATTCTCGTCCTCTACGCGTCGCTCACGGTCGGCGTCGCTATCACCGCCACCTACGGCGTGCGTGCGTTCTTCCCCTACCTCACCGCTGTTCGCTATTTCGCCACGCCGGAGAACAAGTTCAGCACGCTGGCGGAAACGCTCCCGGCGTGGCTCGTGCCAACGGACCCTGAGGTTCTGCGAAAAAACTATGAGGGGGCAGAAACCGAACCCGTACCGTGGGGCGTCTGGCTGCCGCACCTCGCCCTGTGGGCGGGATTTTTCCTTGTGTTGTTCCTCACGATTTTCTGTCTGCTCGCGCTCATCCGCCGACACTGGACAGAGGACGAACGGCTCACGTTCCCGCTGGTCTATCTCCCGCTGCACGTCACTCAGCCCTCGCCGCACGGCGAGTTGGGCGCGGCGCTTTTCAGGAATGCGTGGACGTGGGGAGGCATCGGCGTCGCGTTTCTGTTTAACCTCCTCAACATCCTGCAAGCGTTCAACCCCGCGATGCCCGCCATCAACCTCATCTTTCCCGTCGCGCCGTTTTTCACCGAGCGACCTTTCACGCCGTTGGGGACGATGATGCTGTTCATCCGCCCTGAACTCATTGGCTTCGCTTACCTCGTGCCGTCGGAGGTTCTGTTCTCCGTGTGGTTCTTCTACTTCCTTAACCGTTTCATCGCCGTCACGGGCTTGGCGCTCGGCTACGAAATTCCCGGCTTTCCCTTCTCGCAGGAACAAAGCGCGGGCGGCTACGTGGCGATGGCGGGGTTTTTGCTGTGGGCAGCGCGGGGACAGGTGAAAAAAGTGTGGGCGTATGGGCGTGGGAGAAGGTGGGGGAAGTCTGATCCCACCGCCCCTCCGCCCCCGCGCGCCCATACCCTGATGTTCTTCGGTCTCATCGTGGGCGTCTTCCTGCTCATCGCCTTCTTCCGCGCGGTCGGCTTGCCGTGGACGGTTGCCGCGCTTTACCTGTTGGTGTTGCTGTGCTTCGTGCTGACCTACGCGCGGATTCGAGCGGAGGCGGGGCTGGCGTTAGAGTTCATTTATCCTTACGGCTACCCGAAGACGCTTATCCTCAACGCGCTGGGGACGCAAAATATCTTGGCGATGGGTGGCGTGCAAGCGATGGCGGCGTTTGCAACGCTGTCGTTTTTAGCGCGGTTTCATCTGGCGGAATGGTCG
>JANWYM010000686.1 GCA_025055355.1 Abditibacteriales bacterium | reverse complement strand
CCGGCCCCTCTAAATTGCGGGTCGTTGCGTGGGGAGCGACGAAGGCCCGTGGGGCGGGGAGGGCTGCTGCGGTGGGTATTGCTGCGCTCCGCTCGCCATGACGCTTTCGCCCCGTTTTGTGGGTGTTTTTGCGCGAAAAGCCTTATTTCCGACAAACTCTATTGTGCAGTGACTCAGACGCGACAGAGGTAGGGTTGTTCTAAAAAAAAATCGTCCCGTGCTGTTGCTTCCTAACTGGGTGCAATCGTGCGGCAATTGGGGTCGCATTCCACCTGCACGTCCACCGGGCGCGGCGGGTTGTAGAGGTTCCAGGTCCACGGGCGTCGCCCCGGCGGAACCCAAGCGTCTATGTATTTGGTGAACTTCGCGTGTCCGTCGGCAAAGGCGATGATCCAGCGACACTCACCGGGAAGGCAGCGCCCCCCGCTGTGATAGGCTGCCCAGTTGTCCTGTATCAGTTGCAACTGAGCGGGAGCGGCGATGGAAGCCAGCGTGTAAGGTCTGCCCGGATTGTTCAGAGACCCAGACGCATCGTAGGTAGGCCACGACCACCCCTGACTGACTCCCACGTGCCACCAGTAGGATAGGCGGGTGAACTGTGAATTCCAGCGTCCCGCAGCGAAGCGGTCGCCGGTGGGGTCGTTGGGGTCAATGAACACCTGCTCATTTTTAACGTAGGGTAGCAGCCGCACCGCAACATTAGTCGGCGCGAGGTTGCCCCAGATGGAAGGCAGGTTGCTCCATGACCCCTGTGGGCCAGGAATCCACAGCCCCGATACCCCCGGTCCGCCCGGATACGTCTCGTCGTAGTCCTGCACATACATCATGGCAGCCAACCCCAACTGCTTGAGATTGCTGAGGCACGTAGCCTGCCGTGCCTTCTCCCGCGCCTGCGCGAACACCGGCATCAGAATCGCTGCTAAAATGGCGATGATGGCGATGACCACTAACAGTTCAATGAGGGTAAAGCCTCGCCTGAGTGAATGTCTGAACACGAAAAAGCCTCCTTCTCAACTTTTACGTTTCGTCGCAAAGTAGCCCATCGCGCCGCGATGGAATCCGCCACCGCATCGCGGGCTACAAGACGCTGCCCGCTGGCAGGAGCCTGCTTCTGTGACGTTGAGACCACAAGCGAGAGCAGTCACTTCCAGCGGGCATTGCACTCCTACCTATCGCATCGGTGCTCCCATGGGCGACGGGGCTTGGCTCGCATCGCTCCCCAACTGGGAAGGCGTGGGGCGTCCCTCCAAAGCAGGGGGCTGGTTCGGGTCAGGCGCCTCTGGCTGGGCGGGAGGACGATTAAACCCAAAGAACCATACTAACCCAATCAGGACGAGCACCGCTACAATAGAGGCGGCGATCGTCAAAGGACTGACTTGCTGTTTGGTGTTCATGATAACGCCTCTTTCGAAAATGCTTGTCATTACGAGCGAAGCGAAGCAATCCCCGGCGGCGGGGACAGCTTCACTCCGCCTGCAATGACGTTTTCCTGCGGCGTGGTGCCGACCTGTCGGCATAGACGATTCCTCTTAATCATTCGCGCGGTTCGTCCACATACCCAGCCGCGAATTCTTCAGCCACTTCGCGTGACCGTCCATGAACGTGACAACGAAGCCGTCATTGTGCCGTTTGGCGACGTGCCCGCTGCAGGCGGGGTCAGCACGGTTGTTGGTGACAGGTGCGTTGCCAATGTAAGAGCAGGGTCCTTGAATTTCCCCCCAGATGTCCGACTGCTCAATCCGCCACATCTCGAACGAGCGCTGTCCGTCGAAGATGCCGATGGTTCCTGCGGGGTCCTCGATGACGGCAATGGAGCGGCTGTCGTTGCACCAGTTGTTGATGAACGGACCGTTTGCCGTGTTCCACGTAAATCCGCCGTAGGTGAAGCCTAAGTTGGGGTCGCGCGTTCCGCTCGAAGCATTGGCAATATAGTCTTTGATAAGCGGGTTAGGCCTACCCGGCGGACGCCAGAAGGTGTAACGGATGTTGGGGTTGGCGCTGGGGCAGACGAAGACTTGGTCATTCTTGATATAAGGCTGCACCAAGTCTTGCCACCACCAGAGACGCCCATCTATCCGTGTGCAAGCAGGAGTCCATTCGTAAGCGTAGTTGAAGGGCAACTTCTCGTCATGGTCTTGGACATACATCATAATCGCCATGCCGAGTTGCTTGTTGTTGGACGTGCAGGACGCCGTCCGCGCCTTCTCCCGCGCCTGCGCGAACACCGGCATCAGGATGGCGGCGAGAATGGCGATGATGGCGATGACCACTAACAGTTCAATGAGCGTGAAACCTCTTTGGGAGATGCCTCGGAACATAAATCAAAACCTCCTTTGTAAGTATTCTGACAAACGGATAGATACAGCAACCTGCCGAATTAAGTCTCCGACTTGATGACATCACCTCCTCTCTACCCGCGGTCTCCGCAAGCGGCAATTCATCAGGGCGATAGGAGCGCTTCACCTTAGCTTGTTGACCTCTCTGCTGCGGTTTGTTTCTGCTCCGCAGCCGATGTGAAGGATTGCTGC
>JANWYM010000685.1 GCA_025055355.1 Abditibacteriales bacterium | reverse complement strand
GAGAGATTGGAGCGTTTGAACGTTGAAACGTTGGAACGTTCCACCGAGCGCAGCGCGCTGCGTGAGCAGATGAGCGCAGTGCAGTCACGGCTGCGGGCGCTGCAGGAGATGGAGGCGTCCTTTGAGGGGTTATTCGCGGGCGTGCGCGCCGTAATGCAAGCACAAAAACAGGGACACCCCCTCTTGAATCCCGCCCTGAGCAAGGAGGAGAAACATCCTCCCTTCGGTCCCACCCTGAGCAAGGAGGAGAAACACCCCCTCTTCGATCCCTCTTTGAGCAAGAAGGAGAAACATTCCCTCTTCGATCCCGCCCTGAGCAAGGAGGGGAAACATCCTCCCTTCGATCCCGCCCTGAGCAAGGGGGAGAACCTCCCTCCCTCCAATCCCCCCCTTGCTAAGGGGGGGATACAGGGGAGGTTTGTGTTAGTGGCAGACGTTCTGCGCGTGCCGCCGCCGTTTGAGACCGCCATCGAAGTCGGATTGGGCAGCGCGCTACAACACATCATCGCCCCCGATGAGCAATCGGTTAAAGACGCCATTCATTTCCTCAAGGCTACGCAAAGCGGGCGGGCGACGTTCCTGCCGCTGCCGCTGCTGCGCCCAGCGTCGCTGCTGCCGCAGACGCGGCAGGTCGTGCAGCGTCCCGGCGTGTGCGGCATCGCCGTTGACCTCGTGCAGTTCGATGAGGTCTATCGCCCGGTGGCGGAATACTTGCTCAACCGTCTCATCGTCGTGCAAAACCTTGACGTTGCCCTGACGCTCTCGCGGCACGTCGAAACAGGCTGCCGCCTCGTCACGCTCGAAGGCGAACTGGTGCTGCCCGCTGGCGCCATCACCGGTGGTGCGGGCAAACAGCGGGCGTCGGGATTGCTCCAGCGCAAGCGCGAGATTGAGGAGTTGGACGCCAGACGCAAAACGCAAAATGCAAAACTCGCCGAGTTAGAAAGTCAACTCACTGCCCTGCAAGATGAAGTGGTCGCCACGCAAGCCCAACTCCGCGCCCTCGAACAGACTCGTGTTGAACACCTTGCGTTGTGCGCTCGGCACGAGCGCGAGATGGAGCATCTGGAGCGCGAGCAGCGGCGGTTGGAGCAAACGTTGGAACGCTTGAACGGTGAAACGTTGGAATGTTCAAACGTGGAACAGGAGAGCCGACAGCAGGAGGAGAGGCTGCGGGTAGAACTCAGGACGCTGGAAGAAGCGGCGCGAGCGGTGGAAGCCGAGATCGAGAGGTTGCAGAGCCAGTGGACGGCGCAGCAAACGCAGCGCGAAGAACTGTCGCGGCAGGTGGCAGAAATTCAGGCGCATCAGGCAGCCGTGCAAGAACGGAGCGCGGCGGTGGAACGCAGCCTGGCGCAGTTGGAACAGCAGGCGCGGGAGTTCTCTGAAACCATCGAAAGCCGCCGCGTCAGCATCGCGCGGGCGCTGGAAGAAGAGGCGCGGCTCGCGCAGCAAATCGCTGCTGATGAGCAAAACCTCGCGCAACTGACTCAGGTGCAAGTCGAAAAAGAGCAGGCGTTCGAGGCATGGCGGCGTGAAAGACACGAGATATTGCAGCGGCTCGAAGCGACGACGCAGAGTTTGCGCCAGCAGCGACAGACGTTGCACCAGATTGAAGAAGAAATGCACCGCATCGAACTGCGCGAGACGCAGACGCACACCGAGATGGAGGAGATGCAGCGCCGCTTCCGCGAGGAGTTCAACACCACCGCCGAAGACGCCCTGCCGCGCAAGGACGACATCGAGAGCAAGCAACTCGCCCTCGACGAAATCGCCGTCATTAAGGAGAACATGGCGGCAATGGGCGAGGTCAACCTCGGCGCGATTAGCCAGCAGCAGCAACTCACCGAACGCCTCGACTTTCTGCGCACGCAGCGCGACGACCTCGAACGCGCCCAAGCCGACCTCGAAAGCATCATTGCCGACATTGACCAGCGCACTCGCGACCAGTTCATGCAGACCTTCCACGCCGTCGCCCGCGAGTTCGACGCGCTCTTCAAGCGCCTCTTCGACGGCGGCGAAACGCGGCTGTCGCTCACGGACCCCGACAACCTCCTCGACACTGGCATTGACGTGCGCGTGCAACCGCCAGGCAAAGCCGCGCAGGATTTAATGCTCCTCTCCGGCGGTGAAAGAGCCTTGACCGCCCTCGCCCTCATGCTCGCCCTGCTGCGCGTCAAGCCCAGCCCCTTCGTCGTCCTCGATGAAGTCGACGCCCCGCTCGATGAAACCAACATCGGACGCTTCACCGAACTCCTCCACGAGTTCGCCGACACCTCGCAATTCATCATCATCACCCACAACAAAGGCACCATGGAAGCCGCCGACGCCCTCTACGGCGTGACGATGGAGGAGCACGGCGTCAGCAAGTTGGTCAGCGTGCGCCTGACGGACGCAGGGCAGGAGAATGGCGCGAGAAACGGCAGCAAAAAGCGATGAGCGTTTGACCCGCTTACCTCTGCGGCGCTTGTCGTATCGTCTGCGCTGAGCGCGCCTTGACGGAATAACAGTAGGGCCTCACGCCCGTCA
>JANWYM010000684.1 GCA_025055355.1 Abditibacteriales bacterium | reverse complement strand
GTTCTATCCGCGTTAACCATCGGTGCCACGGCAGGAGGACAGCAACGTTCGGAGCCACATTCCTCCGAGCCGAGAAACGCCGGGGTGCAAAGTCACAATGGAGTAACGCGAGACGATATTGTTCGCCTCATCGCCCAGCGGCGCCGGATGCCTTTGGAGAAGGCGCGCGCGTGGCTGGCGCGTCAGGAGGCGCGTCACGGCTTCCGCGTAGGAGAAACTGAGTTGCCGTTGCCCCTCAACACGCAAATTGACTACGTAGATTACAACAACCCGCGCCCGACTAAAAAGACCCTCATGCTCTCGCCAGAGACCCCAGAGGGGCAGTATCTTCTCCAGGCGGTGGAGCAGAGCGGCAAGAAGCCGATGGCGCTGGATGTCGCGCTGCGCGAGGCAGCGGCGCGGGCGCAGAGCGGTTCGGCGTCTGCTCAACGGAGAGCAACGAACCGGAAGTTCCTCCCCTACCTTCACAACGCCGCCGAGAATTTCCCCATCGGCACGCCCTACTTCCCTGTTGACCAATCCAACCCCTTGGGAGCGAAGCGCACCAGCGGTGTGTTTAAGGTCCTCGCGGTGGCGGTGGAGTTCCCCGGTTGGCGCGACCGTAACCCCACGGGTATGGAACGCCACGATGGCTCCACCTGCGCCCTTGTCGGTTTGGACAACCCGACCTGGAACGACTTCCATCCTCCCGTGCGTCGCATTGATGGGAACGTCAACTTTCTGAGCAACGTGACCTTAAGAGCCTCCATTCACCGCCTCCTGCTGGACACCTCCAACCCGTTCAGCCTGGCGAGTTTCTATCTCTATCAATCACATGGCAACGTGACCCTCAGCGGCAACCTCGCTGACGTGCATCCGTGGATAGGTAGCGGGCATCCCATCATTTTCCCGCAGCCCCCCAACTTCCCGATTGAGCCGCACGGCTGCCACACCGGCGAAGCGGACTTAAGCGTGGTCACCTTCAACACCAACACCCCAACGACCACTGCTATCAAACCACTTCTCCTCTTCGGTCCGAATGTGCGACTGAAGACATATTGCTATTATACGCATGACCACGAGTTCGCCGCCGCTGACCCTTACCAGATGGTGCACATCTCGCAAGACAACAGCACGCCACCGAACGACGTGGACGATCCGGCGGATCATCGTATCCGTCCGGCGCCCTACGACCACGACCGCACGGACGATCTTGACCCTAATCTCGCTAACGCAGGTGTGCCGGCGGGATTCGATGTGTTCACCTCCCCGCCCTTCCCGCCGCCCCCCCCGCCGCCGGGGCAGGCGAGCCGACATTCCTCGGCGGCTTTGGTGCGGGACGTGAGCCAACTGCTGATAGACAACAACATCGTCTTCGCCAAATACTTCGACACCGTGGGCAACCCGGCGAACGCCAACGACCCGCCCTGCGACAACGTGCGCCGCACCAACTGCCGTGACTTCTATCTGGACACAGCGGACTTCACGGGCAGTGGCGATCCCAATCGGCACTACGATTTACTGGTCGTTCTCGTCCCGCAGCAAGCGGACGGCACGGTGGGTCCGCTCTTCCAGTCTGGCTCGGGCGACTTCGTGCAGCAGTGGACGGGTTATAGCGTGCTCGCTCCCATCATGCTGCCGCCTTTGCCGCAAGTCCCGGAAGCCGCCGGCAACGAGGCGGACGTACGCTTCAGGAACACCAACGCCGGCAGCCCAGCTGCTCCAGCGGTCAACATCCCTAGCATGGTGCTGCCCGTCACCGTCGGTCTGGAGACCCTCATCCAGCAACCCGCCCAGCCCGGCGGCGGCTTGTGGACGACTGCGCACCTGCTCGGTCATGCCTTTGGGTTCGTCGACCTCGACGACCAAGCGGGGCTGATTACAGCAGGCGTCATGCCCTACACCGTGATGACGACCGGGCTGCGGGGCGTGGCAGGTCCCGTCGGATATGGCTGGGTCACTGACCGCTTGGGACTCATTCCTTTCGCCCTCAGTTCGGGTCCTTTGAGCATTCGTCTCGATCCCTACCACAAAATCAAAGCGGGGTGGGTGCAGCCGTTCGTCATCACCACCGATACGCTGGGGATTAGCCTTCCCGAGATTGAGGGGGCTTTGCAGAACCCGGTGATTCTGAAGATTCCCGCCGACTTCAACGCGCCCAACGGTCCAGAGTATTTCCTCGTCGAGAATCACAATAGAACGGGTTCGGACCCACTGGGGTTCGGGGATCAGACGCCGCGCGGGCTTTACGTGTGGCACATTGATGAGAGGTTCTTCCCTTCGGAGACGGCGTTCCAGAGCGGTAATGATGATGAGAGTAATTATTTCGTCGGCGTGATTCAGGCGGACGGTTTGCAGGAGTTGCAGCGGTTTTCTACCTTTACTCCAACTCAGCTTTTGGGGGATCCGTTCCCCGGTAGCGTGAACAACCGCGTGTTGAACCAGTTCCCGCTGTCGAGTTCTCCGTTCTTCGCTCCGACGACGCGGTTTAATCCGACGCCGCTGAATAATCCGCCGAATACGCCGGATGGTTTGTTTAAGGCGGGTCTGGATA
>JANWYM010000683.1 GCA_025055355.1 Abditibacteriales bacterium | reverse complement strand
GTCGTAGACTCTTGGGACGTCCTCAGCGAAGACAACGCCGGCCTCACCACCGGCTTCAACAACGGCGTCTGTTCTTACGCCCACGAACTCGGGCACTCCTTAGGCTTACCTGACCTGGTGGACCAGACCTTTGCCCTTTCACCCCGCATCGCCGTCGGCGCGGGGCTATGGGACGCCATGGCACTGGGCAACCGCAACGACCCGGCGGGATTCAACATCATGCTCCGACCCCAACTCCAAGGCGGCATCGTCCATCCCTCCGCCTGGTGCAAATTCGCGCTCGGATGGCTCACCCCCATCCCGGTCACCACCCAACTCAACCAGGTGACCATCCCCGCCGTTGAAACCAACCCCATCGTCTATCGCATGAACGTCAACGGCGACCCCCTCAGCCCAGAATACTTTCTCATCGAGAACCGTCAGAACATCGGACGCTTTGACAGTCTCCTGCGCGGCGTCACCCTCTCCGCCCCTCCGCCTGGACCCGCCCCAGGCACAGGACCCAGTCAGCGGCTCGCGCACGGACTCCTCATCTGGCACATTGATGAAACCGTCATTGAAAACAGCGCCGCGGGCACTTTCATCGTCACCGACATCAACCATCCTGGCATCAAACTCATGCAAGCCGACGGACGCAACGACATGGACCAAGTCACCATCACCAGCATCGCCTTCACTACCTGGAACCTGACCAACTTTGGATTTCTTGGCATGTTCAGGGGCAACTTCGGCGACGACAGCGACCCCTACCCGGGCACCCTACGCGTCACAGAATTCTCCTTCACCACCAACCCCAGCAGCCAAGCCTACTCTGGGTTCGACTCGGGCGTGCGCATCTCCAACATCACCGAACAACGCAGCAACATCATCGCCGACCTCAACGTTACACCCGTCTTCAATCCCACTATCACACTCATCCAACCCATTGAAGGGCAGCGCACCGCCAACGCCACGCCCACGATACATGCCGTCTATAGCAACGGCAGCCCCCTCGGCAACGACCGCGACCCACTACTTGTCAGCACCATAGACATCATCCTCGACAACCAAGAAATCGTCACCGACGGACAAATCAATGACCCAGACGCCGGCATCTTTACCTTCGACGGCACCAACATCATCTACCGACCCACCCGACCCCTCACCTCGGGACGGCACACCGTTCTCATTCGAGGCAACGACCAAGCCCACGCCGGCACCTCCCCCCCCTTCGTCAACAGTGCCCTCGTCAACTTCACCGTCCAACCCCTCATCCTCACCCAAGCCGCCGGAACCGTCCAGATGATCTCCCTCCCCTTCCGCCTGACCACCACCCCCGGCCTACAGCCCAACAACGCCGCCTACCTTGCCCGGATAGAGGACCTGACCAAAGCCGGACCGCAACTCGTCCTCCAAAGCCCCACCCCTCGCCTCGCGCGGTTCGACTTGGGACGCAACGGCTATCACTACTTTAACCCCGTCCCCCCGCCTGGAGCCCGCCCCACCGACCCGTTTGTGGACGTGCTCCACCCCGGCTGCGCCTATTGGGTCGCCGTCCCACCCGAAGGCATTCCCCTCCGCATCGAGGGCGACGCCGTCCCCAACAACCAAACCTTCCAGATTATTCACGAAGACAGCGCACCCGACGGCACCCTCCCGCCGGGCTTTCGCATGATAGGCAACCCCTTCGACTTCCCCGTCGACTGGGCAAGCCTCCAAATAGAATACCAAGGCGTCAGGATGTCCCTGCAACAAGCCATCAACCACGACCCGCCCCTTATCTCACCCGTCATATACACCTTCACCCCCCGAGGCTATAAATTCGCCACCGCCCCCGACGGACAACTCATACCATTCGAAGGGCACTGGATTAAACCCCTCCAACCTATCAAAATCTACATTCCACCTGCCCGCAGCGCCTTGCGCAACCCCCACTTACAAACGGGGACCACGGACACCACAGGAGCCACGGAAACAACAACGGCACGACAGCGCCACGACGTCTGGCGACTCCAAATCACCGCCACCACCCGCGGCTCAACCGACGCCTACAACTACATTGGCGCCGCAGCTGACGCCCAAGACAGCGATGACCGCTACGACGTGCCCAAAGCCCCCCCAGCACCGGGCAGCACGATAGCACTCAACATAATCAGCCGCAACGGCAAACTTGCTCAGGACCTACGCAAGGCACCCCTGACCAGCACACAGACCTACAACCTGGAGGTCATCACCAACGAACCACACACCGACGTCCGCCTCACATGGGACGGCCTCAGCCACGTCCCGAAGAGATACGCTCTCTATCTGCGCGACGAAGAAACGCACAAGCAGATCAACCTCCGCACGACGCCGGGCTACACCATCAACACCGGAGCCCACACCACACGCCGCCTGCAAATCATCGTGGACCCCAACGGCAACCGACCGTTGAACCTCCACGTTCGCACCGCCAAGGCGCAGGCAGGCGTGGGAGCGATCTTCGCATACACCCTCACGCAACAAGCCGACGTGCAAGCCATGATTCTCAGCCCCACCGGGCAAGTCCTCCGACGCCTC
>JANWYM010000682.1 GCA_025055355.1 Abditibacteriales bacterium | reverse complement strand
AACGTGCTAACGTGCCAACGTGCCAACGTGCCAACGTGCCAACGTGCCAACGTGCCAACGTGCCAACGTGCCAACGTGCCAACGTGCTAACGTGCTAAAGACGATGTGAGTTCCTCCAACCGCTGTTGCGCCAGCCGCGTATGATGCGTGTCAATCCCCAGATTGACGGCTTGCTGGAACTTTGCCTTCGCGGTTTCCCTATCGCCCACGTGCCGACGACATTCGCCCAGATGATACCATCCGATCGGTTCAACGACGGGGTCGGGTTGCAGAGCGAGGTAGCGTTCCCAGTAGCCCTGGCTGCGCTCAAAGTCTTGCAAATCAAACGTTGCCTGCCCTAACAGTCCGTAGCACAACCCTTGGGTTACGCGGTCGTGGACGAACTGCGGGAGGCGCGCTTCGATGTGGGCGATCTTTTGCTCCACCTCCTCGCGACGGTTGAGCAAAGCGAGGATCCACGCGGCGGTAGCCTCATGCACCAGGCTGAGTTTTTCGTCCTTCTGCAACTCTGCGGTGGCTTGCTTTAGGTAGCCGAAGGCGGTCTGAGGTTGGTTCTCTTCGGCGGCTATCAGCGCCAGTTGTAATGCGATAACGGCTTGCGCGCGGCGTTCGGCGGACGGCACGGGCAAGCCCGGCGCGCGGCTTGCTTGCTCCAAAGTCTCTCGCGCTTCGGCGAGACGCCCCCACAACCGCAGACATTCCGCTTGCAACATGCGAGCCTGGCGGCGCACCTTGAGGCTCAGACCCGCCGCCTGCTCACACGCTTGGACGGCTTGCACAAGTTTGCCCCGCTTCATCTGCACATCCGCCAGTTGCACGAGGAAATGCGCTGCCTGATCCTGATTGCCCAGCGCGGTCGCTAACTGGAACGCCTGCTGACGATGATTTTCTGCCGCCTCCAGATTGCCTTGCGTGCTGTAAGCCAAGCCCGCGGCGCTGTGCGCCAGCATCAGCATCATTGGGTCCGGTTTGAGGGCAATCGCCTCTTCCGCCCAGCGGAGAGCCGCATCGGGACGTCCCGCGTGGTAAGCGCACAGGGCAAGTTTGACCATCATGGTTTTGCGGGCGGCGTCGTTCCACCGGGGAATCAATGCCAGCCCCCGCTCATAAGCCTCGCACGCGGCAGCGTGCTGTCCCTGTTCCTCCAACATCTGCGCTTGCGACAGAAACTTCTCGGCGTCGTCGGGCGCTGCCGCCACGAGCCCCGCCGCCTGCCGTCGTTCCGCGTGGGCTTCTTCCACCTTGCCCGCCGCCTCCAGGCAGTCCGCCAGCCGCCGCCGGACGTTCGCTTCCACAGCGGGCTTGAGCCGGCGTTGCAGAATGGCACGGCATTGCTCAATTGCGTCCGCAAAGCGTTTCTCCTCCAGATAAAGCCACGCCAGGCGAAACCGCACTTCCAACTTGCCTCGCTCACCCCATAGGGACGGCGCGGCAACCACGCGCTCCAGAATTCGCCGCGCCCGCGCGCGGTCACCGCCCAGCATCGCCACCCGCGCCGCCACCGGCAGAAGGAGCAAAAGCCATAACTCCCGGAGCAACATCAACGCGAGAGCAAAACCGATAAACCAGAGCCACATCGTTTTTTCTCCCTTCTCCGAGAATGTCCGTCATGGCGAGCGCAGCGCAGCCAGCCCCGCCGCGAGAAGATTGCTGCAGTGGAGGGGATTGCTTTGCTTCGTTCCTCGCAACCGCTCGCGCTCCTCGCAATGACAGGACGGCTTCCTGCGGCGCGGTGCATTTCCTGCGGCGCCGCGCATCAACGACGCAGGGATCATTCCTCTGCAATAGGGGCTCCCGAACTTGTTGAGGGTGGGGCTGCTGCCGACCCTGAACAAGTTCGGGACTCCCGTTCCCGCGATTGACGTGCGGGATGTCTCCATCGGGACACGAGCAACTCCCAGTATATCGCGTGCTGACCGCAAGGGCAAGTGGAAGACAGGTTATCCAAACACCGTGTAATACCGCCGCGCCACCTCGTCGCTGACGAACACGCTGATGCTCGTCCACACCACGCCCGCCGCGAAGAGGTGCCCGATGATAAGTCCGAGGAAGAACGGCACGGCGCGGCGCAAGAGCGGGAGTCCCCCCAACTTCATCAACGCGGCTTTGACCGTCCAGGTCAGGAAACAGGGAAACCACGCCGGCAGCACGTCGCCGTAGGCGTTGGCGATGATGTAGCCGATGGGGTGCAACGGAAAGCGCAGGAAGATGCGGCGCAACAGCACCAACCCTATCGTCACCGCCGCGCCGATGATGCTGTAACTCGTGCGCATCCAGTCGGTCGGCATGGGGGCGTTGACCTGCGCGACGGTTTGTGTGAACTCGCGCAGCGCGACGCCCGTGCGCCAGTCGGCGGTCACGCTGCCGCCTTCGATGAGGTTTTGTCCGATTTGGTAGTAAATCGTCAGGTGCGACCAGTAGGCGCACGCTAAACCCATGAGGAACGCACCAACGAGAACGGTCGTCATCTGCCGCTGAGGGATACCTGTCAACTCGGCGAGGCGGAGGTTATCCGTTTGATACGCTCCCGACCATTCCG
>JANWYM010000681.1 GCA_025055355.1 Abditibacteriales bacterium | reverse complement strand
CAGCAGGTCTTCGGGACAATAGATGCCCAGATACTTGCGAAACAAGCGATGCGCCCAGAGCCGCCACGCGGTGCTGGCGAGTTCGGGGGTGTTCATCATCTGCTGGAGCAGTTCGAGCGGTTTGTGGGCTTCCATCTGTTTGACGCCATGTTGAAGATACTGCACAGTGGGCAGGGTGCCGACGAGTTGCTCGAACGCCGCCAGCACGAAATGCGCCGCGCCGGGGTTGCGCTCTTGGAACGACCTGCTGGCGATGAGGATTTGCAGCGCTTGCATCTGTGTCAGTTCTTTGTTGAACAGTTGGATGGGCAAGCGAGTGACCTCTTCTGAGTCGGGGCGGAATTGTCCGGTGAGGAAGAGATAACTCAACTGCTCCTCAAACCAGTTCTGGTCGTATTCCAGGCTGCGGAACAAGCGTGCGACCAGTTGCGCCCGCGTCATCTTCATGGCGCTGTCCACCTCCGTCAGCGTCGGCGGGCGCCCCAGCACATCGAGGTAGGCGCGGCGCACGAACGGCACCGTAGGAGGGGCATCAGGCTGCGCAGGCGGAATGATGGCGGGTCCAGTCAACTGCGGATTCTCCCCTTCACCGATGACGACGACGTGGACGAAGGCGGGGGAACTGTCTATCTTGCCGTCGTTCACGACGAGACTGAGCGTGTAGACGCCGGGCGCGAGCGCGAGGAAACGGGCGGTCTGTCCCTGACCCTCGACGGTCGGCGGGGGGGCTTGCATCGGCTTGGCTGTCACCGTCCAGTGGAACGCGAGTTTGTCACCATCGGGGTCGCGGCTGGCGGAGGCGTCCAACACCACGGGCGCGCCGACGGGAACCTCTCCGAGCGGCGCAATAGCCGCCAGCGGGCGGGCATTGGTGGACACTGCGCCTTCTAAGATCCACTTGGCGATGATGTCATAATCTTTTTGATGGTCGGGGTTGGTCAGGTCCAGCACCGTGCCACCGCCGTGCGTGGTTCTGCCCGTCGGCTTCGTCAGCAGTTTGCTGGTCTCGCGTTTCAACACGGCGCGATACTGGCTGAGGACGGCTTTCCAGTTCGACTCGGTGTGCTCGGCGAGCATCTGCCCGTTGGGCTGCGGCGGGTAGATGTGGAAGATTTTGCCCGCCACCGAGTTGGAGCCGCCGTGACAGGCGGGCAGGGCGCAGCGGCGCGCCAAAATCGGCTGCACGTAATCCACGAAGAAGGCGCGGTCCAGCCCGCCGCTCGCGCTGCTGCCGTTGACCCACGAGACGAGCGCGTCGTATTCCGGCGACGGGATTTTGATCACCTCGCCCCCGCCGTGTGTCACCTTGCCGGTGGCTTTACGCAGAAGGGGACTGCCTTCGGGGTCTTTGAACTTCACTTTTTTCAGGGTTGCTTCGTAGAAGCGCTTCAGTTGCGATGGGGACAACTGGTTGTTCGCGCCGGGCACTTCCATCGGGAACGCCGACTTCGCCATCGTGTTCTTGCCGCCGTGACAGACGGACGCGCATTTGCTGACGAGAATGGGCATCACTTGGTCGGCAAACTGCTTCTCGTCGGGTTGCCCCTGCGGCGTCGCGGGCTTGACGCGTTCCTTCAATGCCGCCCCGTTAATCCAGTCCACGAACGCTTTTGCCTCTTTGGAACCAGGGGCGATCTGCTGTCCGCCGCCGTGCATGACTTGCCCCGTCGGTTTGAGCAGCAGGCGGCTGTTCTGCGGGTTCTTGAACTGCACGCGTTTGGCGGCTTCCTCGAAATCGCGCTGCAGTTGCTCATCGGTGTAGCGATTGTCGGCGCTCGGCATCTGCAGCGGAAACACGCTGCGCGCGGCGGCGTTCCCGCCCCCATGACAGCCTGCGCACACGTCGCGGAACACGGGCGCGACGTTCGCCTCGAAAAAGTTGAAGTCCAGTTGGTTGCCGAAGGTGACCTGAAGCGTTTGCGCAAGGGAAACAGAAGCGAATAGACAAGAAAGCAGCATGACGGCAGAGATGAGACGTTTCACAAGTTCTCCCTCGAAAATCGTCGTCCTCCTCGTCGTCCTCGTCCTCGAACCTCACAAACGACTGACGACGAGGACGATTTTCATCCGGCGTGGTGTCCCCCTGGGGACATGGATGGTTCCTCCGAAGATGCCTGTCATGGCGAACGCAGCGAAGCCGCCCCCGCCGAGCATTGCTTCACTACGTTCGCCGTGCAGCCCGTCGCACTGCGACGGCATCGCGGTTACAATCCGCTGACGTTTTTTCACAAAAAGGCAAGACGCAAAAAGTTTTAATGACAGCCAGGCGAACATCGTCACCGCACCGGTTGCTGAACTCCTCGATGCAATCTTTCGCCCCAGCGGGCAGATTTCCTCCGCAAGTTATGCTATAATACACACAGAAAAAAACTCAGTCTCAAGGAGGCGATTGTCATGGCGTATGAAGTGAGCAAGATGGACGTATGGGTCGGAGAGATTCAGGACAGACCGGGCGCGTTGGCGGAAGTGCTCGCCGCGCTCGCGGAGGCGGGCGTTGACCTCGAGTCTTTGTTGGCGCGGCGGCAACCTGACAAGCCCGGCACG
>JANWYM010000680.1 GCA_025055355.1 Abditibacteriales bacterium | reverse complement strand
GCCGGGGTAGCCGTCGCGGAGGAGGGCGGCGAACTGCGCGGGGTAGTCGACCTCACCGCAGCCGATGCACTCCCAACTGGTTAAGCCCGTCGCGGCGTCGCGCACGGCAGCGTCTTTGACGTGGACGTGAACCAGGTAAGGCTTGATGGCTTCGTAGCCGGTCATCGGGTCGCCGCCGGAGACGTAGGCGTTGCCAGGGTCCCAGATCGCTTTCAGCCACGGCGAGTTGACGGCGGCGATGATGCGCGCCGCGTTTTCGCCCGTGTTGCCCCAGCAGGAGCGCACGTTTTCTAACACGAGCGTCGTCTCGACTTCGGCGGCGAGGTCGCACGCCATCGTCAAGCCCTCTACAATCCTCTCAAGGTATTCATCGGGAATCGCCCCACCGCCGGGGAGGCGGGGCGAGGGGTTGCCCAGTCCCACCATGCCCGACCGGCGGAACGAAAAAATCCGCACGAACGGTGCGCCGAACTGCAACGCCAGTTGCAGCCCCTCTTCGCAGATTTCCAGATGCCTCTGAAACTCCGCGTGGCGACGCAAGCCGCCGCGTGGCACGTCGTCGAGCAAACACCCCTTAAACGCGGGCGTGCTGACCACTTGCACGTGCCAGCCCTGCTCGACTATCAAACTCTGCGCCCGCTGCACGTCGTCAAACGGCAACTCGGTGATGTTCTTCCCCCAGAGGCTGTTGAGTTCGAGGTGCGTGATGCCCAACTCCCGCGCCACTAACAGCGCGCGCGGCAGGTGGTCATCAATCTCGTCGGTGACAACGCCAAACGAGAAGGGAAACGGGTTCATGGGTTTATGGGTTCCTGAGTTCATGGGCATCCGGTCTAAACCCGTGAGCTTCATTCATCTATTTTCATCGCCACCACCAGCCCATCCCGTATCGGCACGAGCGTCGGCACGAAGTCCGGGTCGTTAAAAATCTGCTGCGTTGTGAGACGAATGGCTTGGGTCGTTGGCTCTTGGTCATTGGGGTCGAGGACACGTCCCTGCCAGAGCATGTTGTCCACGATGAGGACGCCGCCGACTTTGAGTTTCTCTTTGATGACAGGGAGCGATGCGGGGTAACCCTGCTTGTCAATATCGTTGAAAATCACGTCGAACGGTCCCTCCGCCCGTCGGAGCGCGGCGACGGCTTCGCCGACGTGGAACTCCACGAGGTCGCTCAACCCCGCTTCGGCGAAGTATTGCCGCGCCCGCCGTGACAACCCTTCATCCCAGACGTTGTGATACACCTTCCCACCCCCGTTGTCGCGCACCGCTTTGGCGAACCACAGCGTCGAGTAGCCGAAACCTGAACCCAACTCGAAAACCGTCCGCGCTTTCACCAAGCGCGTGATGAGATAACAAAACCGCCCCGCCGCCGCCCCGATAATTGGAAACCGCGTCTGCCGCGCCTCCTCCTCCAACCGCCGCAGCAGCGGGTCGGGATGATTGGTGAGTTCTGTAAGATATTGGTTAATTTGCGCGAAGTCCATGGGATGCATAGCGTAGGTTAGGCGTCCCGCCCGACGAAAGACAGGCGAGACGCCTCTCCTATCACGTGGTGTATCGGCTCCACCAACGGATGCGATTACGTCATCGGCTTGTGGACGATGTTAATCCACGTATGCACGTGCGGCGAGCCGCGAAAATACCAGACGAAGGACGGTCCTTCCAGCCGCCAGCGGTCCCAGATGCCGTCGTTGCCGAGGTCCTGGTCTTTGAAGAACTGAAGATGCACCTTGTCCAAGCCGCCGTTTTTGGTAATGCACTGCATGACCTCTTCGACATCGGATGGGCGATACGGCTCCAGCAAGGCGCGCATGACCTCCTCCACCAACGCCTTCTGGTCTCTGGACAGCTCGCCGACGGCGATGCCCGCGAACTTGCCGTTCGGCCCTTTGATGCGGATGCTGTCCACCGTGTCCGGCGGCGAACCGTCAGTGATGAGGGCTTTCGCCTGCTGCTTGCCGTCCAGCGCGGCATAGACCTTGTTGGCTAACCGCGCCTGATGCCACCAGACGTTGCCGGGGTGGTCGGGCTTTTCGTTAAACTCCACCGCGTGCCCGTAGAAGATGGGACCGCCAAAGGCGGCGTTGGCTTCCAGTCCGCCGTCGGCGCGGATGGTCAAGTGCCGCCCTGTCAGCACCCACTCCAACTTCTTGCCTTCCTCATCGGCGAAGATGGCGACGTGGTAGTTCTCAAACCCGCCGTAGTCGTCCTTCATCTGCTTCTGGAACTTCTCCCAACCCTGCTCGCTTGTCACGCCCTTGAAGATTTCCTTGATGAGTTCCTTCTGCTCGCGGTTGAAGGTCTGTCCAATCGTCGGCTCAACGACCTTCCAGTTGTTGCCGACCATCGTGCGCCGCCTGTCGCTCCACGGCAGCAGGACGACTCTCTTCTGCTCCGCAGTGAGGCTCTGATAGAGCGGCTTAATCAGCAACTCCGCTCGCTCCGTCGGCCCGCGCGCCGTTGCCGCTCGAGGCACGAGGAAGTCCCCCCCCCCCACCCCCGCAGCAGCCCCCCGCACCCCCGCGGCCCTGGTAAACACCCCGCGGGTGGAGACCA
>JANWYM010000067.1 GCA_025055355.1 Abditibacteriales bacterium | reverse complement strand
GGAGCAACTCGGCGCGCGTGTCAATGTCCAGGCGCACGGAAAAACCGAGGGTCGTCGGGGCGGATGCCGTCAGTGGCAAGCTCTTGATGCTGCCACCCGACAAGTAAATGACCTTCGCCCCGTCGGGCGCGAACTCGAGGTGGCTGCTCGTTTCGCCCGTGTGCGTCAGGCGCGTCGGCGTGCCGCCCTCCGCCGCCACCCGCCACAGGTCACTGCGCCCCAACTGGCTCATGGTGAAGACGATGGTCTTCCCATCGGGCGCCACCGCGTAGTTGCTAATGTTGCTTTCGATGCGGGTGATGGGTCGAGCGCGTTGGTGGATGTCCTCAAAGTCGAGGATGATGGGTTGACTGGCGGCTTGTCCCTTGTCCGCTGTCGTCCCCCGTTGTTCTCTGTCGTCTTCCTCCTCTTTTTCTTGCAACGTGACGCTCCACAGGTTGGTGTGGGTCGTGCGGTTGGACAGGAAGAAGAGCCTCTTGCCGTCCTTCGACCAGACGGGGCGGGTGTTGACCACCGGGTAGCGCGTGATGTTCGTGCGGGTGCCGTCGGTGACGTTGACGACAAAAATATCGGCGAGCGCGCCCGCCGTGTGCGACTTGAAGCGATGGAAGGCAATCCAGCGGGAGTCGGGCGACCACGCGACGCCCCCGATCGCCGGGTCATGCACGAGCACGCGCACCGCGCCGCCCTCGGCGGGTATGACGCCCAGGGCTGTGCCGTTCCAGCCCTGTAAAAACGCGATGGTTTTCCCGTCGGGTGAGAACTGCGGGGCGCGCTCGGCGATGTCGGGCGTTTGGGTGAGTTGGGTGGTTTGTTTCGTCTTCACGTCAACGGTGAAGAGGTCCCTGTTGCCGCTGCGGTCGGAGACGAACGCGAGGAGTTTGCCGTCGGGCGACCAGGCGATGTCCTGCTCGCGCTGCGGTGTGTCCGTCAGGCGCGTCGCCTCGCCGCCGCTGAGAGGCTGGACGAACACTTCACCGTGCACGACGAACGCCAGTTGCTTGCCATCGGGTGAGAGGGCGACCTCCTGGGCGCCGCTGGTGAACGTCTCGCGGCGCAGGGTGTTGGTGCGGTCATCGCTGGGCGCGAAGATGCGGAGTTCCGTCGGCTCGCCGCCTGGTGGGGAGAGCGACCACAGGGAGAAGTTGTGCTCGAACACGATGCGCTCGCCATTGCGCGACATCGTGGGATAAAACAGGTTGCCGTCGTCGAAGCGCGTGACCGGCGTGGCGCGTTTGCCGTCCACGCTTTTGCGCCAGAGGTTGGCAACACCGCCTTTGTCGCTGACGAAATAGACCTCCTTCCCGTCAGGGGTGAACAAGGCCCAGCGCTCGTTTTCCGGGTCTTTCGTCAGCCACTTGCCTGCGCCGCCTGCGGCGGGGAAGAGCATCAGGTTGGCGTTCGCGCTACCGCGATAGCCCTTGCGCGTCCAACTCCCACCCCGCGTGCAGGCGATGAACTCGCCGTCGGGGGAAAACGCGGCGTTCGCCAGCGCCGCCTCGTCCGTCGCCACCAACCGCGTCGCCCCTGTGACGACGTTGACGGTGTAAATGGACGGGTAGCGCGTCGTCTCCCGCGCCGAGGTGAAAAGAACCTGCTTGCCATCGGGCGACCAGCCACTGACTAAATCATCCGCTGAGTGGAACGTCAACTGCCGCGCCTTGCCACCAGTCGCGGGGATGAGCCAGACGTCGTAATTCCCCTCGCGCCGCGATGAGAACGCCACCCACTTCCCATCCGGCGACCACGCGGGCAGTTGGTCGTGCGCCTCGTGAATCGTCAACCGGGTCGCCGTCCCCCCTTCCGCCGCCACCGTCCAGATGTCGCCTTGATAGGAAAACGCGAGCATTTTCCCATCGGGGGACAACGACGGCTGCCGCGCAAAGCGGATGGGACGCGACGCCTCCTCCTGAGCCGTCAAGGGTATGATGAGGACGATCAAACCGATGACACCAAGCAACAGTTTGCGCATATCTCCCTCCCCGTCCTGCCTTACCGCGTAAATACCGTTCCCACTACGTAACTCCCCTCGTCCGACGCCAAAAACAGTAGCACGCGCGCCACGCCCAGCGGGTCGCCCAACTGCGGCTGCGTGGCGGCGAGGGCTTCGTCTGGATCGCGCCCCACGTGCTCCGCGCTCTCGCGGATGTTTTGCAGTTTCATCGCCGTCGCAATCCCGCTGGGGCAGACGGCATGAACGCGAATCCCACGCGGGCGCAGGTGCGCTTCCATCGTCATCGCCAAGCCGTGCACGCCGCCTTTGCTCGCGCCGTAGGCATACGAGGAACTCCCCCCGCGCACCCCCGCCCCCGACGCCACGAACAACACCACGCCCCCGGTTGTCATGTAGCGTGCCGCGTGCTTCGCGCAGTGAAACGCACCGCTGAGGTTGACCGCCAGCGTGCGTTCCCACAACTCGGACGGGAACTCCGCCAACTCGGTGAACGCGCCCAGCAGCACGCCCGCGTTGTTGACGAGAATATCCAACCTGCCGAACTTGCTGAGGGCTTCCTCGATGAGGTGCTGCGCCTGCATCTCATCGCTCACGTCCGTCGGCACGAACCACGCCCGCCCCCCCGCGTCGTTGATCTCCTGCACGGTCGCCCAGCCCTCGGCTTCCAGCACGTCGCCGATGACCACGCCCGCGCCCTCCTGCGCAAACAACTTCGCCGTCGCCGCCCCGATGCCCCGCGCCCCACCAGTGATCACAGCCACTTTGTCTTGCAGTCGCCTCATAACGGTTGAGGTCAATGGTCAACGCTGGGTCGTGGAATCACAACCACTCAGCCCTCTCGCCGACGCAAAGTCGGCTGGGGAACGGCTTTGCACTACGATCGGTCATGTCCTTTTGGGACGCCGCAACGGGTGAAAATGTCAGGGCGAGCGGAGGAGATGGCTTTGCTTCTTGCCTCGCCATCGTTGCGCTCCTCGCCATGACACTCATGCGCCTGCTGCCGCCTGCCGTCATGGCGAGCGCAGCGAAGCCATCCCCCGCGGAGGGGATTGTTTCGCTGCGTGCCCCGCTACCGCTGCGCTTCCTTGCCACGACAATTGTAATGTCCCCCACCGTTAACCACTAACTTTCGCCCTCCGACCATATCACTCCTGCTGCTTCTGCCGCCCGCAGCAACGCGTCCCGCGCCTCAGGGATTTTGTCATCAGGCAGATGCTCAATAATGACGAACCCCTCCGGTCGCGCCGCCGCGAACCGTTGCAGCATGTAGCCCAAGTCCATCCGCCCGCGCCCTGGGACCACTTCGCTGATGTGCAGGACGTGGCGGTCTTCGATGTCTGCGTCCTTCGCGTGCACCGCCCAGGTTACATCCCCTAAGGTGTCGAACAAGCGGTCAATGACGCGGCGCGAGTGGTAAACGTCCTGTACGCCACTGATGAAGTTGACGTAATCGCAGTTGAACTTAAGCGCGGGCGACCCCACGCGGTCAATCACCTCGCGCACAATTTGCGGTGTATCCAGCGGCGAAACAGTGTGACCTTCAAGCGCCAACGTCACGCCCGCATCCTCCGCCACCGCCGCTACGCGTTGCAAACTGTCCACGAGGCGGTCAAGCGTTTCGGGCGCGTGATTGGCAGGATGGGGCAGCCAGTGTCCGTTGGGGTTCATCGAACCGGGGCGCACGTAGAGGTTATCCCCTTGAAGCCGTTGACACACTCTTACAGCGGCTTGCAGCGTAGCGATACCTTGCCGGCGCAACGATGCATCGGGATGAACTAAGCATTCGTAGTGCGCGTTGACCTGCGCGACAGCGACCCCGGCGCGATGCAGGGTGTCGCGCAAGCGGTCGAGCGCTGCCTCCGCCCACGCGGTAGGATCCGCGAAAAAACAACTGCACCCAGCGAACCCTGCCGCCCGCACCCGCCACGCCACTTCATCGTCCACCTTGCTTAAATCTGCCGGCAATAACCCCGCCACGGCTAATTTCATGGGTCACCTTCCTCGCACGCGACGATAGATTGTAGCACAGCCACGGGAGGAATGCAACGCCGGAGAGAGGATCAGGAGTTACGCAGTTGCACTCATTCTCTTTCCCCTCCCCCAAGGGGATCACAGGAGCGGCTCGTGGGGGCTTTTTGCCCCTCAAAATCAGGCTTTTTTCGTTGCGGCAACCCCAAGGGGAACTCCCCTCCCCTTGGGGGAAGGGTTGGGGGAGGGGAAAGAAGGTCTCCGCAACCGCGTAACTTTGGAGGATGTTATTGAGGAAATCGCCCCAAACAGGGCGGGCAACGGCGTAACTCTACTTTTGCGTTTTGCTCTCTTCGAAAGCGCCTGTCATAGCGAGCGGAGCGCAGCCATCCCCTCCGCTTCCTGCGGGCGATGCCCTCGATCAATCGAGGAGGGAAAGAAGCGCGAAGCGCAAAGGTTGAGTCTTGAAAAGATTAGAACGTCGCCACCGTGCCGATGGCAAGCGTGGTCTGACTCTTCTTCGTGGTGCCGCGATTGAGGAATACGGGGTTGCTGGACCTATCGTAGCGGGCTTCAATCCGCCACAGAAGGTTTTTGTTCTGCTTGATTTCGTAGGTCAGCGTCACCTCGCGCAGCGTTTGCGCCACGCCCGTTGAGAAACCATCCTTGTCGCGGAACCATTCAAGGCGCACCACCCACGCCCGCTTGTCGTCCAGAACGCGCCGCAGGTAGCCTGCCACGCCATACCACGTCGCGTGAGAGGCGCCCAGCGTGCTGCGGGTGTTGCTCTGCCGCCCGTAGTCAATGTTCAGCACATAAGTTGTTTTGTCGTTGGCGGCGTAGGTGATGAGGGTATCAGAGAGGAAGCGGTTGCCGCTGAGAGTCGCCCGCAAGTTTCTGCCCAGCGCCACCGGCTCTTTGCCGAGAGTGATGTTCTTTACCACCGTCGTCTTCTCCGAGGGCTTAAAGCCATACATGAAGCCGAAACTCTTGCTGCCGTTGTTGTCAACGACAGTGTTCCAGCCGTTGTAGAGGTGGAGGCAGAGAAAATTGGTCTGCTCCTGGTTCGCGTAACGCCAGTAGCGCACACCGGCGTGATAGTAAGGAATTGCCCATGCGAACAGCAAGCCGCGCGTGTAGTTGTAATTGTCCTTGCTCTCGATGACCTCCGCGCCGTGGTGGGTGACGAACTTCCCCACGTCAATTTTGTCGCCGAACTTGCTCTTCACAGGAATCGTTAGAAACGCCTGTTGGATGAACCGCCAATCTCGTCCGCCCGGTTCCAGGTTATGCACCCAGTCGGTGGTGCGCCCCACGTTCAGGTCAAGGCGGAAGCCGATGGAGGTCGCCGGCTTCTCGATGACGATTTCCGCGAGGCTGAAGGCGATCTCGCTGTGCTTGAAGTCAAAGTTGCGCAACACGTTCTCCACGCCCACCGGGTCTATAAACTCCGGCTTCCTTCTCCCACGGTTGCGGACGCGGTCCACGTTGGGAGGGCGGTTGAAGTTGTATTCGTAGTAGAAGTCGGCAAAGCCGCTGATTTTCACGTCTTTCAGCCAACCTTCTCCCTCCCCGCCCCAGGCGACTGTCCCCGTCAGACCCCATAGCACGACAACGACTCCGACAATGGCTCTTTTCATTGCTCCTCCTTTTGAACGTAATTTTGAGGTGGAGTTTAGTCGCCAAGAATTAAACCTGCTTTTCCGGGGTGTTAAATTCATGTTTCGGGGGGAGATAGCGGGAAGGGGCGACATCTCCCTACAGCAGCGCTCGGGGGAAGGAGCGCACCCACCGCCGCTGGTGGTGCGGCATGTCATTGACAGCGACGTCCAAATCAATGGTGAGATGAAAAGCCGTTTCGGTGCTGCGCAGGCGGCAATGGGTGTCAACGGTGGTAACGCCGTCGGCGCGAACGATGCGGCGGTGGTGCTTGCCGATGGCGACGACCTCGGCGGGGTGGCGGTTGGACGCCCAGACCTCCAAGTTGGCTTCGTAATGGATGTCAGTGTGCGGGTTGGCGCGCATCGTGCTGCGCGTGCGCATCTTCAAGCCGACGCGGTCGCCCAGCACGTCGTGGACGATCTCCCAAGGCGGCTCGGCGGAGGAAAGGCGATACACACTGACGGACGCAGCAGAGGGGAGAAACTCCATTTCGTTTCGCATCGCTTTCGTCGGCACGACGGGCAGGAACAACCGCGACGGATGGGTGGTGTCGCGGTAGACACGATTCGTCCCCGCGTAGGGCGTCGGCCAGAGGTTGGGAAAGTCCGCGCTGCAAACCGAGAGGCGGAGGCGGTGTCCCGCTTCAAACCGCCAAGCGGTGCAGTCTAAGTCAATGGTCAGTTCATAAATCTCCTGCGGCGCGAGAGGGGTGGGGTGAAGAAGCGAATGGCGCCGCGTCGCGTTAAGCACGCCGTTGCACACCAACGCGCTCGTCCCGTCGGGAGCGACATCGCACAGGCGCGCCACGAACGCCATCACCGGCGCGGTGGAACTCACGTATAACACGACGCGCGGCGCGCCGATGATTTCCAGCGGCTCCGTCAGCGGCGCGCTGGTGTAGTTCAGCGAATAGACTTCATCCGGTCGCTGGTCGGTCGGCAAGCCGAACGGCACCCCGCCGCTCCACAAGCCGCCGCAGATGCCCACCGTCGGGCGATAGACGTATTCGTCGTAGACCGCGCCTGGGCCTTCGTGACCCACCGCCTCAACCAGCGACTGCTCGGACAACATCAGCACCTTTTGCGTCGTCCCGGCGACGGGGAACTCACGCTCCACGCGCCAGTAGCCAGAGGTCTCCAGCCGGTCGACTTTCGGCTCGTCGTAGGTTTGCATGTAAATACAAATCGGCGGCTCATCCATGACACCGTTGTTGATGCCTTTGAGCCAGTAATCGCACCAGCGCACAACCTCACGCAGGTAATCAATGCGCGGCCCGGGGATGGCTACGTCGGGGCGGGAGTGGTTCCACGGACCGATGAGAAGTTTCTTGGGCACGTTCAGGTGGGCAAACGTCCGCAGCGGGGGGTTGGGATAGCCATCGCGCCAGCCGCCAATCATAAAAACGGGACACAGGATTTTGTGGTATTGTCCGCGCAAACTGCCCGGATGCCAGTATTCATCATCCGTCTGATGCTGCAACCACGTCAGCAGATACGGCTCGTTGTTCTGTAAATGCTGCTCCCAGATGCGCGCCCAGTCCGCACCACTGTATTCGGGGTAAGGCGGCATAGCGTTCATGCCGATCATCGAAGCCCCGTAGGCGCCGATGTCGTAGTAGCAACGCAGGCAGCCACCGCGATAGTGGCAATCGTCAGTGTAGCGGTCATCGGTGAAATACATCGGGATAATCGTGCGCAGGTGGGGCGGTTGATGCATGGCGACCTGAACGCAGGTGAACCCACCGTAGGACGAGCCGAACATCGCCACGTTGCCATCGCACCACGGGCGCGTCGCCAGCCACGCGATGACCTCGCAGCAATCCTCCTGCTCAATGGGAACATACTCGTCTTTGTTGACGCCTTCGCTCGCGCCTGTGCCGCGCACGTCCAACCGCGCCCCAATGTAGCCGTGCTGCGCGAAATAATGATGAGGTCCCGTGAACGGCATTACGTCGTCTTTGCGGTAGGGGATGTATTCCAGAATGACAGGAAACGGACCCTCTCCCGCTGGTAGGTGCATGTCCAATGCGAGATGCGTCCCATCGCGCATGGGTATCAGAACGTTTTTCATGAATCGCACTTGTCGGTCAGCCATCATCGCCTCCTGCCTGTCATTCTATCACATCTTGCCTCCAAAAGGAAAAACAGATAGGGAAGGAGGAGATGCTATCCGCCGGACGGAAAAAATGCGCGCCGCGAGAGGAAACCACACGGCAGCATCAAACTTAAATCGTGAGAGAAATCGGATTGCGGATTTTGAGAAGGTCTTGACGCAAAACCCGCAAACCGCATCTGTGGAGGAAGTTCCCATGCACAAGAAAACCTTCTGGCTCCTGGGACTGTTGATTCTGTCCTGTTGGTGGCTATGGCATCGCCGCAGCGGGGCGACCTATCACACCGCCGCCGACCGGGCGGCGTTGGTGAACCGCATCTGGATAGACCACCTCCCGCAGGGCGAGACGGACAAGATCCACCTGTTTGCTCTCCTGGACCGTCGGCAGCGAGTGGGGCTGTTTGAACATACCTCCGCATGGGAGGGCGAATTTGCGGGGTTTGAATGGAGGTTCCGCGCCACCAACGACGACCGCCTGCAACTCCGCTTTCCCCAGACCAATCAGACCGCGACCGTCGTGTGGGACGTGCGCCCCTGTAACGAAAGAGGCTTTGACCTGTGCCTGACCATGCGCGGCAACCCGCGCGGTCCACAACGCTGGTATAGCCGCAAGGAATGGGTGTTCACCGCCCCCGCCGAGTTGCAGGTGTGGCGGGACCGCCTGCACAAGCGCGCCTTCTGAGCGCCTCCCCTCGAAGAGCGTCAAAGGGAAGCCGAGAAGTTCCCAGAGCCGTGCGCCGGGCTCCCGCCGTTTATCGCGTGACCATCACGTAAACCGCCAACACTAACCCGTTGTTGATACCGTGCGCGACGATGTTGGAGATGAGGGAGCCGCGCAGTTCATACATGCAGGAAAACAGCGCGCCCAGCACGAAAATCGGCAGCCCGAAAATCGGCAGCACGGCGGCTTGTGGGTGGAGAAGGGCGAAGAACGCCGCGCTCAACACCGCTCCGACGAACGGTCCCCACCACCGTCGCAGCGCCCCGTGCAGCGCGCCGCGAAAGAAAATCTCCTCCATCACCGGCGCGAGGACGGCGGCGAGGAGAAACAGGAGGGTGAGGGTCATCGCGTTGGGGGCGCGTTCGAGCGTCTCTTGAATGGGATGGTAAGGGCGCGGGAGGTCGAAGTTTCTGAGAAACAACCCAAAAAGAATCAACGCCCCAGCCAGCCACGGAAATGCTGTCAGATAGCCTGCGATGCCCCAGCCCACTTCCTTCCACCAGCCGCGCCCGCGCAAACCGATCTCGCCCAAGTTCAAACCCAGCGGCTTCAGTTGGGAGGAGAGCCAGAGGAGACTCACCAGCGGTAGCAGTTCCAGCGGGATAAGCAGCCACACCATCTGCCACCGCTCGGCGAACAGATAAGGCGGCACGTTCTGCAGGAAAAAGTAAAGCGCAAACGTTTCCATCAAAAAGCGCCCCGGCAGGGGGCTTTTATTGAGCGCGCCGAAGTTCAGTTGCCCGCGAGAGCGCAGCACGAGAGCCACGATGTTGAGCACCAACCCAATCGCCACTGCACCCATCAGCAAGAAGGTGATAAGCATGAGAGCGAGAAACGTGGGGGCGCAGTGGCGCACCAGCGCGTTGTGTTGGTCTGCCGCCGAGGCGTGGTCGCCCACCTTGCGGGAGGCGGCAGCCAGGACGAGGTGTTCATACCAGCCCAGATGCAGCCAGCGCACGACTCGGCGCACGCGGGGGAGGTCCTCCTTCGTCAAGGAACCTTCGCCGTAAACAGCCTGCCAGAGCCAACCATCCAGAGGCATCTGCTTTGCGTTGGGATGAACGCCGAGACGAGCGGCTTCCCGAAATCGCCTTGCCGCTTCTGCCTTATTCCCCAACTCCGCGTTGAGGATGCCCAACTTGCGGCTGGCGATCGCGCTCGCGCTCCGCTTGTCCTCCAGTCCTTTCAGCAGGGAGCGAACCTGCGCGCGCATCTGACTGGATTGCTGACGCTGCTGCGGGGAGGGGAAACTTTCCATCCCCCACATCATCTTCGCGGTGATTTCGACCTGCATCAAGTCCGCTCGGTCCAGCACAGGCTGACCGGGACGCGTCGCTGCGGCTTTCTGCTGCTTTTGCTTAGTGAGGAGCCAACCGTGCAGCCACACGGCGAGGCCCGCCAGAAACAACAGCGTGAAAACGAGCGTGCGCAGCGGGCTGATGGGCGAGCGGACAGGTATGAAATTGTCTCCTGTCCCCTGTCCCTTGTTCCCACCTTGCGGCGTCAGGTCAAATTCTATGGGGTCGCTGGGGGGTTGAATAACGATTCCACCTCTTTCAACGGGAGTCCTGCTAAACTCTCCACCACCATCTCGGCGGCGGACAGTTGCTCGGGGGGATAGGAATTCGTCACCGCCACGCAGCGCATCCCGGCGCGGTGGGCGGCTTGCACGCCGTGAAACGAATCTTCAATGACGAGGCACTCGTGCGGCTGAATTTTGTCCTCCCGTTTTTCGTTGAGCAGCCGAAGGGCTTTGAGGAACGGCTCCGGGTGGGGCTTGCTGTTGAGGAAATCTTCAGCCGTCACAATGACCTGAAAGCAATCGCGCACGCCGCCGTATTGGACAATCAACTCCACCTCATGCCGCAGCGCGCCCGAGGCGATGGCGAGCGGATACTTGGCAGCAGCCTCGCGAATGAAGTCCACCACGCCGGGGAAAAGTTGGAGATGCCGCCGCAGCACCGGCTCGAAGTATGCTTTCTTCCGCTGGACGAGTTGCGCCAACTTCCCCTGCGTCAGCGGGATGCCGTGATGAGCGAACGCCGTTTGAAAGCAGGCGCGGTCGTCGAGGGCAAGGTAGTGACGATAGTAGTCCTCGTTCAGCAGAACGATCCCCTCTTCGCCCAGCACCTTCTGAAACGCCGCCAGGTGCAGCGGCTCGGTGTTGGCGATGACGCCGTCGCAGTCGAAGATAATGGTCTTCAGCATCGTTGGAGGTCAACAGTCTTCGTCGCTTCCCGTTCGGCGCGGATTTGCGACCGCGCCGTCACCCCCGACCGCCGGGCGGTATGCGATGCAGGCTGGAAGCCCGCGCGACCATCCCCCTCGGGGAGGGCATGGCATCATCCAGGCTATCCGCGAACAGCCGACTCACCCTTGCGTTTCCAGCTCCCCCTCATAAAGTTCCACTTGTTTCCCCTTCTCCCTGACCAGTTCGGCGAAGTAGTCCAGGGCGGCGGCGAGAACGTCCTGCGCGTCGGCGGCGTCGCTGCCGCGAGCGAAAAGGTCAATCGGCAGGGCATGGTCGGCGGAGGCGCGCAGGGCGACGTAGCCCTTCAAGTAGATGCCGGGGAAACGCTGCATGACTTTCTGCATCAGCGGCGCCGCCTCCGATTCAAACATGTGAACCAGCACACGCTGCTTGGCGGTTTTGATTTGGTAGTTGGCGGAGATGAACTCCGCGACGTAGCGGGTGAACAACGCCTCCATCTCGCGGGGCGGTCCAGGCAGGATGAAAATAACCGACTGGTTCTTCCGCACCTTGATGCACGGCGCCCAGCCGACGGGGTTGAAGAACACCTCCGCGCCTTCAGGGATGGTCGCCATCTTCACCAAGTTGGGCGTGACCTCTTCACGGCTTTTTAGGTTGCGCCGCTGCATGTAAAACGCAATGGTCGGCTCGTGAATGATGGTTTTCGCGCCGATGAGTTCCGCCACCACCTCCACCGTCATGTCGTCGGGCGTCGGACCCAAACCGCCGGTGGTGATGATAACATCCGTGCCGCGCTCCACCGCATCGTTCAACACGCGCAGCATTTCCGCGCGGTCGTCGCGTAGCATGGTCACGCGTCGCAGTTGCCCGCCCAACTGCGCGATTTGCTGGGCGAGCCAGTAGGAGTTCGTGTCCTGAATCAGCCCCAAAATCAACTCCGTGCCGATGGCAAACAGTTCGACGGTGGGTGCGGATGTCACGGCTTCGCTCCTTGTTCCAGCGACCGGTGACCACGATCAGTGAACCACCTTAACTTTACTGGTCACTGGTCACTGTCTTTCTTCAGCCAGTCTAAGACGTGCTGCACAATCGCTGCGGGTTCGTCAATCACCTGAACGAGATGCAAGTCGTCTGGTGAGATGCGACCGGGTTTGAGCAACTGTTCTTCCATCCAGTCCAACAACCCCCGCCAGTAGGACGAACCGACGAGGATGAGCGGGTAGGGCAGAATCTTCTTCGTCTGGATGAGGGTGAGCGACTCGTAGAACTCATCCAGCGTGCCGAAGCCGCCGGGAAAGCATATCAGCGCCTGCGCGTATTTGAGAAACATCACCTTGCGCACGAAGAAGTAGCGGAACTCAATCTGCACGTTGGCGTAGGGATTGGGCTTCTGTTCAAACGGCAGTTCAATGTTCAAGCCAATCGAGACCCCGCCCGCCTCCGCTGCCCCTTTGTTCGCCGCCTCCATGATGCCCGGACCACCGCCCGTGATGACGGCGATGCCGTTCTGCGCGAACAGTCGCGCCGTCTCCACGGCCTTGATATAATCTGGGTCGCTTGGTTTTGTCCGCGCCGAGCCATAAATCGTCACGGCGGGCGGGTGCGGCGCGAGTTGCTCAAACCCCTCCACGAACTCCGCGACGA
>JANWYM010000679.1 GCA_025055355.1 Abditibacteriales bacterium | reverse complement strand
ACGCTTTGCCAGAAGGGTCAAAAGGTAGAACACAAAAGAGAAAGACGTCATTGCGAGCGCAGCGAGGCAATCCCCTCCGCGGCAGCCGTCTCCTCCGCAGGGGATTGCCTCGCTGCGCTCGCAATGACAATCACTTTCGTGAGGGCAAGGCATGACGGCGACCGCGTAACTCCTGTCGTTAATATCCCGCTTCAGTGTAGCAACTCTCCGCCTATCTGTCAAATGGAAGTGGCCTTGTCGAGTGGGACGCCCCATCTAACCATGTGTCGGCAATCGCCGGACCAAATGCAAAACTTGAGATATATAAACGCGAGCCATTCTGCCGATATATGGTATATCTGACTCAGGGATATGTAGGCTAAGTTGCCAGCTTGTCCTACACTGGCGGAGTGCATCTCTTACAGGGATGATGAAAAGACGTATGAGCAACAAGGACGGAAGAGGAGGAGGACAGATGTCGTTTATGAGATGGTCACATCGGAGGTGTCAGTTGCTTGCCCTCACGGCTTTTATTTCTCTCGGTTCTCTGACGCTGCCATCTTCCCACGCGCGGAGCGCGCGTGGGAAGAGGCAACCGCCGGCGCATCAAACGTTGGTCACGACGGTCGTTCCGACGCGTTTGCCTGTGCCGATGCCAACGCTCACCGCGTTTCGCAGCATGGCGTTGACGCAACCAACGGCAACGCCCTTGGGGCGGCGGAAAATTGTCTCCGTCGCGTCGTCTCTGCCGAGGAGGGGTCTGACGCCGGCGTTGGTGGAGCGTCTGCTGCCGACGGTCGGCACGACGCCATCGTTCAGCCTCATCGGCAACCCGAGCGCCATGGACGCGGCGACGAACCGGATCGAAGTGCCTGTGGGTATGTTTGTCACGCTGACCAGAACGACGGACATCAGGAGCGTTGCCGTCGCGGATGAAAAAGTCGCCGATGTCGCTGTCCTTTCGCCACGCGCCGTTCTGATTAACGGGAAATCGCCGGGCGTGACCAGTCTCGTGCTGCAAGCCGACAAAGGTGCGGTGCAGCAGTTTGAGGTGCGCGTCGTTGCGCCGCCATCCAACACGCTGGACGAAATCCGCCAGCACTTGAACGTCCCCGGCGTGCAACTCGCGCTGGTGCGTGGCACGCTGGTGTTGGAGGGTGAGGTGGACTCGGAAGCCCACAAGAAAAAAGCGCTCGCTATCGCGCAACTGTTTAGCCAGAACGTCGTGGACTTGCTGACCGTGCGCTCTGTTAAAGCAGAGCCAGTCCCCAAGCCAGAGGACGTCATCACATCCATTCAGCGAGAATTAGCCCTACCCGACGTTACGGTGCGGATGGTGGAGGGGAAAGTCGTGCTGTCGGGACAAGTGGAGTTGACGGAAGACAGAGTCCGCGCCGAGGGCGTCGCCAAGTTATACGCGAGGGGCGAGGTCGTCAACCTCATCACCCTGCGCCCTTACTCGGCGGAAGAACTGCAACAGGCGATTGCCTCCCCCACAATTCAGGTGCGTGTGCTGCGCGACGCAGTGTTTTTAGAGGGTACAGTGGACAGTCAAGCGGAAGCCACGCAGATTGAAGAGTTCGTGCGCAAGCGGGCGGGTGGAAAGGATGTGATGAACCGCCTTCGCGTTGTCGCCGCGCCCGCAGAACCGGCCACGCCCCGGTTGACTTTTGCCGAGCAGGTGCAGCAAGCCATCGGTATGCCGACCGTGAAGGTGTCCGGCTCGCAAAACGGGTTGGTATTGGAGGGGTCCGTCGAGAACGACCAGCAGTTGCAGAAGGTGTTAGCCGTGGTGCAGATGTTCATCCCAGACGCGCAGAAGGTGAAAAGTTTTGTCGCGGTGCGTTCGCCGGATCAGGTGCGCGTCGAGGTGGCAGTTGTGGAAATCAACCTCAATCGCCTGCGCGAGTTCGGCGTGAGCTACCCGCGGGAGTTTACTTTCGGAGAGAATACCACGGACGACCCCATCCGCCGGCAGACGCCGTTCTCGTTCACGGTCAAGGTGCCACCGAACTTGCGCCAGGATGTCAAAGTCCTGTCCAAGCCGAACACCATCGTGCTTAGCGGCAAGCAGGCGAAGTTTCAAGTGGGCGGCGAGGTGCCCATCCCCTCTGCCAGCACCAGCACCGCCGGGCAAACGATTGCTTCAGCGGTGGAATATCGCCCGTTTGGCATCGTGTTGACTGTCACCCCTACGGTCAACGTGTTGGGCGACATCCATCTCAAAATCACGACGGAAGTGAGTGAATTGGGGCCGACCTTCTTAGTGGCGGTGGGACCAGGCACCAGTGAAGTGCCCAGTTTCCTGACCCGCAACAGCGACACGGAAGTTTACTTGAAAGATGGGCACACGCTGGTGTTGGGGGGATTGATTGAACACCGCGACGAGAAAACGGTCAACAAGTTTCCGTTCCTGGGGAGCATTCCTGTGCTGGGCGAACTGTTCACCAGCCGCAGTTTCCAGCGTAAAGAAACTGAACTGGTGGTCTTTGTCACACCGCGCGTGGTCAGAATCGAAGAGAGTGGGTAGCCCCCGCGCGTATCTTGCCTGTGTCAAGAGTGACGCGGTTGCCGTCAGC
>JANWYM010000678.1 GCA_025055355.1 Abditibacteriales bacterium | reverse complement strand
CAGGATGGGGTGGAGATTGCCGCGCACGGCAGCCCGGTGGGGCTAATGGAGGCGGTCGCAGCGATGGGTTCATGTGTCCTGATGAACCAGATGACGAGCAGGCGGGGCTTGTGATAGAATGACAAGCGCGAGTGATTCCGTGAGACCACGTCGCCGCAGCGGAAGAAGATGATGCGGGAGTTGGGGAAGAAACTGGACGTGAACGAAAGCCTGGAGTCCCTGATGGCGAGGATGCACGAGTTTGAGGAGAAATACGGGATGAGCACGGTGGAGTTCTACGCGCGGTGTGTGGCGGGAAAGATGGGCGATAGCCGCGACTTCATCCTGTGGGCGGGAGCCTTTCACGCCTATCAACATCTTCTGCAGACCCATTTTCTCCCAAAGACGGAAGCGGCGTAGGCAGTATTGGGATGAGAGACATCCTTGAGTATTTCGACATCATCACGAGTGTTGTCGAGTGCAGCAGGGCAGAGTCAGCGGAAGTAGAATATGAGCAAACAGACCACACACGCGGCACTGCGAATAGTGATAGAGGAGGTCGTTGCCTTGCGGCAGACAGCCGCGCCCACGCTGCCGACTGCTCCTAAGCGACGACGGCAGTCGAAGCGATAAGTATGGTGAACACGAGTCCACCCGAGGGCATCGCTACACGCGGTTATGTTGTATGGTTACTCTCACTGAAGACACCATCATCGCCATCTCCACCCCTCTCGGCGAAGGTGCGATAGGCGTCGTGCGCCTGAGCGGGGCGGAGTCGCTTCATGTGCTTGAGCGGCTGTTTCGTCCCTCGTCGGGTCAACCCGTCGCGGAACTTCCGCCGCGACGGGCGACGCATGGGCGCATCGTTCATCCTGATACGCAGGGGTTGATTGATGAAGTCGTCGTGACCGTCTACCGTGCGCCGCGCAGTTACACGGGGGAGGATGTGGTGGAGATTTCCGCACACGGCAGCCCGGTGGTGCTGCGGCGCATCGTGGAGGCGGCGTGTCAGTGCGGGGCGCGAGTGGCGGAACCGGGCGAGTTTACCAAGCGAGCGTTCCTCAACGGCAAACTCGACCTCTCGCAAGCCGAAGCCGTCTGCGACCTCATCCGCGCCCGCAGCGATTTGTCAGCGGCGGCAGCCGCCGAACAACTCAGCGGCAAACTCGGACAGGAGATTCGCGCCATTCAGTCCGACCTCACGCGCCTCATGGCGCACCTGGAAGCCTCCCTCGATTTCGCCGATGATGAACTCGAGCCGTGGGGCGAAGACGAACTCCACGCCGTCGGACGTGGGGTTTTGGACCGCGTGCACCGTCTCATCGCCACCTACGAACACGGGCGCATCCTGCGCGAGGGCATCACCGTCGCCATCACCGGACGCCCCAACGTCGGCAAGTCCTCGCTGCTCAACGCCCTGCTGCGCCACGAACGCGCCCTCGTTACGCCCATCCCCGGCACGACCCGCGACACGATTGAAGAACTGACGAACATTCGCGGTATCCCCGTCAAGGCGATTGACACGGCGGGGCTGCGCGTTACCGACGACCCCGTGGAACGTCTCGGTGTCGAGCGCGCCCGCGCCAGCATCGCAGCGGCGGACCTCGTGCTGTTAGTGCTGGACGCTTCCGAAGGCGTCACGCCCGAAGATGAAACGTTGTGGAACGAACTCGCCCCGCGAGAGCCGAGTGGGGTGATGAACACGTGTGATATTGCGAGTTGCGAATTGGGTGACGCATCACGCAAGACGGAATACGTGCGAGTTTCCGCGCTCACCGGCGAGGGCATGGGCACGTTGGAGGATGCCATTGCCCGCCGTATCTTCGCGGGCGACGTTGCGCCGGTGGGCAGCGAGGCGATGATTACGCGCCTGCGCCACAAGCAGGCGTTGGAGCAATGCGCCGCCGCAGTGGAACGGGCGCTGGACACAATGCGTCAAGGGCTGCCCGCCGATTTCGTCAGCATTGACGTGCGCGACGCCCTGCTGGCCTTGGCGGAAATTACCGGGGAAAATGTGACGGATGAAGTGATTAACGTGATTTTCAGCGAATTCTGTATCGGGAAGTAACAGGGGCGAGTGCCATGCGAAGAGCGTTCATCCTCGCCGTCCTCGTCCTCGTCGTCGGTCGTTTTTGAGGGGCGAGGACGAGGACGACGATTCAAGCAGAGACGATTGATGAAGTAGCGTCATTGCGAGCGAGGCGAAGCCATCCCCTGCAGCGGGGAGGAAGAGAAGCGCGAAACGCAAAAGTTGAGTCAACCATTGACCATGAAGTTTCGGATTGGTGTCATCGGTTTACGGCGCGGCATGAGTTTCGTGGACGTTTTTCGTCTCATGCCCGATGCGGCGGTCACAGCCGTCTGCGACGCGGATGAATCGCGGCTGGCGTGGTTCGACGAGCAGCGCGGTGGGGCGACCCTGCTCACGCGCTACGAGGCGTTGCTGAACGCAGACGTGGACATCATCGTGGTCGCCAGCCCCGCGCCGCTGCACGCCCAGCACAGCATCGCCGCATTGGAGGCGGGTAAGCACGTCATCAGCGAAGTGCCTGCGGTGTGGAGTCTGGAAGAAGCCGAGCAAC
>JANWYM010000677.1 GCA_025055355.1 Abditibacteriales bacterium | reverse complement strand
GCCTGCGCCTTGTGCGAACGGGATGATGCGCGACGGCTCGTGACGAAAGACGGCTGGCACGTCGTCCGCTGCCGCCAGTGCGGGCTGGTCTACGTCAACCCGCGCCCGACCTTCGATGCACTGGCGGGCATCTACACCGACGGCGATTACTGCGCAGCACAAATCCACGCCGCTGACGATGTGAAGCGCCTCCGCCAGTCCGCTCGGCGTCTGCGGCTTATCGAACAGCATTATTTCTGCCCAGAACGTAGCGGCGGCGCTCCGCTTGATGCGACCCGTGAGCGCGGTCGCCTGTTCGACGTTGGCTGCTCTACGGGAGTTTTCCTGCGCGTCGCCCGCGACGCTGGGTGGGAGGTCAGCGGCATTGATGTCAGCGCGGCAGCCGTAGAACACGCCCGCCGCGTCTACCAACTGGACGCGCACGTCGCCACCCTCGAGCAGTTCGCCGCCAACGCCGTAGGGAACGGAAGCCGCTCCGTTCCCTTGTTCGACGTCATCACGATGTTCGACAGCCTTGAACACATGCCGCAGCCCCTTGCGGCGCTGCGCGCTGCATATCAGTTGTTAAAGGACGACGGTTGGCTCGTCATCACCACGCCCAACATTGACGGACTGTTTCCGCGCTTCACCTATCGCCTGTTTGCCCAGACGCTTGGCGCGTGGGAGCATCCGACGCCGCCAGGTCACACCTATCAATTCTCGCGCCAGACACTCCACGCCGTCCTCCGCAAGAGCGGGTTCGACGTGGTGTATTGCCGCACCGAAGCCATCCCTGCCGCTTACACGGTGGGGAAGTTGGAAGAAGCCATCATCAGCGCGCTCAACCGAGGGGATGGCAGGGACGGCGGGGACGCCAAGGACGCAAGGGACGCCGCCCCAACGCCCCATCGTCCCAACGTCCCCAACGCCTCCATGTCGAAGTTGGTGCGCCGCGCCGTTCGCCTCGGCGTCCGCGCCGTCTGCTGGGGATTGACGTTGGCGCTCTCCGCGCCCGCGCCGCTGCTGAATCAGGGCGATTCGATGATCGTGTTCGCTCGGAAGGACAAACGATGATGTTATAGGCAACCGCAGGGCGTTATGCTATAATGAAGAGCACAGTGGTCTTATTCTCGCACGGCAACAGCGTTTCTCCGTCGGCGAATATACGCGTCGTCTTCTGCGCTTGATGGCGGCAAGGTCAGCAGAGGAGATGAAAAACAACGTGGAGTTCCTCAGCGCATGGTGAGCGAGGTGAAAAGCCATTCCCGATGACCCTCCTCTGGCTCTCCGAAATTTTCCCCTATCCGCCCAACAGCGGTCTGAAAGTGTGGATGATGAACCTCCTGCGTCCCCTATCGCAGTGGCATGATATCACACTTATCACGGCGAGCGAAGAGGGCGAGCCGCCAGAGAGCGTGGAGTATATGAAGCAGTTTTGTTGCGACGTGCGAGTGGTGGTCTGTCGCCCCGAGGACGCACGTCCCGACAGTGTCCGCGACGGCGTCGCGGGCGGCCATGTACCCCACGCGGTGCGTCAATTCGCCTTCCCTGCGCTGTATGAGGCCATTAGGGCAGCGCGAGCGGGCAGGCGCTTCGATGCGATGGTCATTGAGACGGTCAAGCTGGCACAATATCTGCCTAATGGCTTCGAGGGCGTGTCCGTCCTGAACGAACATGACGTGGAGGCGCTGCGCTACCGCAGCACGATTGCTGGAAAAAGGGGTCTGCGTAGCAAGGTCTGGTGCTATCAGGAATATCGGCGGTGGCGGCGCTACGAGGCGGCAGCGGTGGCAAGGTTTGACGTCTGTGTAGCGTTGGCGGAACGCGATGGCGCGATTCTCAAGCGCTGGGCACCGACCGCGAACATCCACTATGTCCCTATCCCCGTTGACACAGCGGAAAGCGCGCCGTTTCTGAACGCGCCCAAAGAGGAGAACCTCATTTCCTTCACGGGCGCGCTCAACTACTATCCCAATGTGGACGCGGTGCTTTACTTTTGCCGTGAGGTCTTTCCGCTGATTAGACAAAAAGTGCCCGACGTCAAGTTGCATATCATCGGACGCCAACCGCCCCCGGAGGTGATGGACCTCTGCGCCGACAGGAGCGTGAGCCTCCTGCCGAACGTGCCCGATGTGAAGCCGCACCTTGCCCGCAGCGTGGTCTCCGTCGCGCCCGTGCGCCTGGGGGGCGGCACCAAGGTCAAGATTCAAACGGCGATGGCACTGGGGCTGCCTGTCGTCACCACCCCGCACGGCATCGAAGGGCTGCAGGCGCAAAACGGACGAGAGGTGCTGGTCGGCAGAAACGCCCGCGAGTTCGCCGCGCACGTCGTGCGCCTGCTGCAAGACCCCGCCCTGCGCCAGTCCATCTCTGCCGCTGCCCTGCGCTGCATTCAGACGCACTACGCGATGGATGTCGTCAGCCGCCAGATGCACAACCTACTGACCGCTGCGCTGGAAGAAAAACGTCGGCACGTTAGCACGTTGGCACGTTAGCACGTTGGCACGTTGGCAGGTTACACGTTGGCACGTTGGCACGTTGACAGGTTGAACGTTCCAACGTCCTAACGTGCCAACGTGCTAACGTTCTAACGTTCCA
>JANWYM010000676.1 GCA_025055355.1 Abditibacteriales bacterium | reverse complement strand
CGTCGGTCGTTTGGGAGGCTCGAGGACGACGACGAGGACGATCTTCGAGGAGAGAAACGTTATGGCTCAAAGATGCACCATCTGTGGCAAAGGTGTGCAAACGGGGATGCTGGTCAGCCACTCGCATCGCCGCACCAAAGCGCGCAACCTGCCCAACTTGCAAACGGTGAAAGCCAACTTCAACGGCACCGTCCGCCGCGTGCGCGTCTGCACCTCCTGCCTCAAAGCCGGCAAGGTGCGCCGCGCCGCTTGAAGAGGCAAAGGGTTCATCGGTTCACGGGTTCATGAGTTCGTGGGTTCATGGGTTGACAGGCTCATGAACTCCATGGACTCATGAACTTCATGCCCTTACCAGGGTCTCACAAACCATACCTCTCTCTGCAACACGAAGGTCTGCAGCCACACCGCGCTGCAGAGAATCCCCGCTTGCAATCCCCCGCGCGATTCATCCGCTACCGCCGCTCGCGCTGCCCACACTAACGGCACGGGCATCAGAAACATCCAGATACGCGCCACCTCGCCGCGCACGACACCAGAAACGTTCAGCAACAAAAGCGTCACGAGGTAAGACAACAGCAGCGCGTTCGCGTTCATGTTGGCACGTCGCAACCCGCCGCCTTGCCAACGAAAATGTTGCCAACATGATACCATAAAAAGCAGCGCGATGGGTAACCCGATGAAGACAAAGAAATCTATCAGATTCCCCACCAGCCATACGCCGCGCCAGCGCCGCTCCGTTACCCCGCCGTGCGCTGTTAGCGCAATGTTCAGCACCGTCAACAGATTCAAGCCAAAGAGCACATACAACATGATGAGGGGCAGCAGCAGTCCGACCACAAAGAGGACGAGCCACTTCAGCCCAACGTCGCGCTGCCGATATGACGCGATGCCAATCCACAGGACGCAGAGGAACAACAGCGCTAAAAATGCAAACGTCATAAACAACCCGGACGCCAGAACCGCTCCCGCCGCCGCAATTTCCCAGTTCCCTAATCTCCTCGTGTCTCCGCCCTGCCGCCCCAAACCGTCCGCCAGTAACCACACCACCGCGATCGCCAGCACGAGATAGACCTGATCCACGACGGGAAAGAACAGATTGAAACTCGGCACCACCAGACCCAGCAACACGGCTGCCCAGGCCGTGCGCTCATCAAACAACCGCCGCGTCAAAAGAAAAAGCGGCAATATGCCCACACTTCCGACGAGTGGCAGCAGATACCCCACCGCTGCCGCGCCCACTAAGTCGGTGTCGTCGTTGAGGCGCACGCCGGTGTGGTTTTGAACGTTCTCGCGCAGTTCGGACAGTGCCTCTCCACTGCCCCAGCCCATCAGCCGCGTCAGCACCTTGGCTAAGCCCGGCGATTCATGCACGGCGCGGTTGACCAGGTAGAAAAAGAGAACCGTCCCCGGCGGGTGGGTCTGCCCGTGCCAGTCCGATTGACGCTGCCGCTCGGGGAACGTGCGCAGAAACTCAGGGACGCTGCGTATCGAGAGCGCATCGGCGAAATAGGTGGTGGACACGCGGCTCACAATCGTCCAAGCGATGTAGGACGCGCCCTGCGTCTGGGGGGGATTGACGCTCTGCACGGTGAGGCGCAACGCCATCGCGCCCCCGACGAAAAACAGCAGCGCCGCCCATCTTCCCATTCCCCGCAGCCTACCCCGCTCGCTCTGCTCCCAAAGGTAAGCCCAGATTGTCACGATGACTACAAAAGCGAGCAGCGGGAGGGCGAGGGTGAACCAGGGGGCAACGGGATGGTTGGGCTGCCGATATGCCCACACCCATTGCCCCTCGCCCGGCACGCCCAGCGGCAGCCACCGCTTCACTACCACCATGACAAAGAACAATGTGACCGCCCATGCCGTCGCCACGAGCGGCTGACGCCAACACACCACCAGACGCCGCACGCGGGCGGACAGGGGAAGCGGGTGGGAGGTGGCGGGTGAAGGGTGAAGGGGTGAGTTCATCGAGTATCCACCTGGCCTCATCCTCCATTGCCCCACTTCCGCAATCTCTCAATCTCCTCTTCAGTCAGCCGCCGATACTCGCCCGGTTTGAGGTTGCCCAGCGTCACATCGCCGAGGCGCACGCGCCGCAGCGCCAGCACGGGATGCCCGACGGCTGCGCACATCCGTCGCACCTGACGTTTGCGTCCCTCATGAATTTCAATCTCGATGACGCTCACGTGCTCGTTCTGGGAAATCATCCTGACCCGCGCCGGGGCGGTGGGTCCATCATCGAGGACGACGCCCCGCTCCAATCGTCGCAAGGCGTCGCGGCGGATGCGCCCGCGCACCCAAGCGCGATAGGTCTTGGGGACCGCGTGGCGCGGATGTGTCAGCGCGTTCGTCAGCGCGCCGTCGTTGGTCAGCAGCAGCAAGCCTTCGGTGTCGAAGTCCAGCCGCCCGACGGGATGCAAGTGCTGATACTCTGGCGGCAACCAGTCCATCACCGTCGGTCGCCCCTGCGGGTCGCGCCGCGTCGTTACGCAGCCACGCGGCTTGTTCAACAAAAGGCACATGCGCGCCACGCCCGTTGTGACGCGCTTGCCGTCCACCTCAATCAGGGATGTCTGCGGG
>JANWYM010000675.1 GCA_025055355.1 Abditibacteriales bacterium | reverse complement strand
CGCTTTGCGCCGAGGCGCCCCGTCGCCCCCCCCGCGCCTGATGGCTTTTGTTGTGGATTGCGGGGGGGCGACCCCGCGACTGCACCCGGCGGGGGGATGATTAACTGCTCTCCATCGTCTTGAGGAGCGCCTGCGCGAAGGGTTGCACGTAGGTGGGGGCGCTGGCGGTGACCAGTTTCTCGTCCACCACCACCGGCTCGCCAGTGAAGCGGAAGCCCTTCTCCGCCAACATCCGAGCGACCGCTAACGCCGCCGTCGCGCGACGGCGCTTGTCTTTGTGGGCGTTGGCATGGGCGAGGATCGCAGGGGCGAGGTCAATCGCGCCCTGCACTTTGTGGTCAGTGTCCTTGGCGAGTTTGAGCACTTGGGGATGGTGCCATATTGTCCGTGTCCCCTCACCGCCGACGAAAATGAAGGCGTCGTAATCCCACGTCTTCACCTCGTCCACCAGCATATCCACCTTCACCCATGTGCCCTTTTTGCCCCGAACACTGCCCTTGCGGATGGAAGCCACGTTGACCTTCGCGCCTCGGGACTCCAACATCCGTCGGGTCAGGGCATACTCATCGTCCTCGAAGTTGAACTCCGGTAAGACCATGAGCACCTTCTTGCCGGCAACAGCCATAGTGACTCCCTCCCTTGAAAATAATCACACCCACGGGAGGGGGACGCTCCCGCGGAGCCGTCGCTTCGGCGGGAGCCTCACCCTCCTGCTCTATCTGCGATTTTCAAGCGTTATGGCGCATCTCTAAAAATGCTTCGCCCTTCCTCCTTTCTTCCACTCCTCATACTCCTGCAATACCGCCTCATTCGGCGGATAGACGCCGTAGATGGAAGAGCCGCTGAGAAGTTTCCGCCGTAGATACTCTTCTTTGTCCTCCATATCCCTCGCTTTGTCGGCGACTTCTTCCGCGAGGTGGGCGGGGATAACGATGACGCCTTCGGCATCGCCGACCAGCATATCGCCGGGCAGCACGGCGACGCCCCCGCAGCGGACGGGGATGTTGTAGTCAACGCCGATGATGCGCCGCTGACTGGCGCCAGGGTGCGTGCCGCGCACGTAGACCGACAGGTTCATGTGCCGCACCTGCGCGAGGTCACGGATCGCTCCGTCCACGACCAACCCTACACCGCCCGCCACCTGAAAGCGCGTCGCCACCACGTCGCCCAAAAACCCTGCACCGATTTCGCCACCGGCGTCTACGACCATCACCGTCCCCGGCGACGCCTCCTCTGCCGCGCGCGCGTTCAGGGACGGCTTGCCCTCCGCGCGTATCCGTTCCGCGAGGTCCTTGCGCATCGGCAGATACCGAAGCGTCACCGCCCGTCCCACCATTTTCCGGTCTAAATCAGCGTGAACAGGTCGCAATCCCTCAATGAAAGTGTCAGGATAGCCCAACCCGTTCAGCACGCTCCAGATGGTGTCAATGGACACGCTGGCGAGTTTGCCAAACAGCGCGGCGTCTTGCTCGTTCAGTTGTGGCATGTTTTGTCTCGGTGGTTGCGTAAGGCGTGAAGCCTGAAACGTGAGGCATGAAGCGTAAGGCGTGATGCGTAATACGTGACTCCGTGTATTTTACTTTTACATAATTACGCATCCCGTATCTCGCATCACGCGTCACGCTGCATGCCTCACGCCTCACGTTTCAGGCTCCACGTCTTACGCCAATCCCAACTCCGCCAACTTCTCCGGCGTCGGTTCGCCGTCTGCCGTCCAATGGCGTGCGGCGTAGTATTCGGACAGCATGGGTTCGAGATGGACGACGACGCCTTTGGCGGGTCCATCTTTGTGCGGTTCTTTCAGCAGGCGTGCAGGCAGGGTGTCGTCAGCTTTGGTGAAGCCGGCTTTCATGTTCCAGAGTTTCTCCAGGTTCCAGATGCGTTCGCCGGCTTTGACGTAATCTTCCAGTGTCCAGTCCAGCCCCGTCGCCGCGCGCATGCACGCCAGAATGGCTTCTGGCGTCGCGCCACTGAAGAGGACGAACAAGCACAGCCCTGTCGCGTCGTGCGCGGTGGATTTGTTCTGCTCCTCCGCCACCCATTTGCCTTTGCCTTCGGGGGCATGTGGGGGGGCAATGCCAAATGCCTCGATGCTGGGCGTCCACGCCCGCAGGTGACACGCGCCGCGATTGCAGGTGGCATACGCCACGCCCATCCCCTGAAAGCCACGCGGGTCGTAGGCGGGAAACTCCTGCCCTTTGACGCCCATGAACACTTCCGGATGCCCGAACTTTTCGCTCATCCGCTTCGCGCCTTCTGCCAGTTCGTTCCCAAACCCCTCGCGGTAGCCCGTCGCTTCGGTCATGCGCACCAGCGCATCGCCGCTGCCGAAGTTGAGCGGCATACCAGTTTGCGCCTCCGTGAGGATACCGCGCTCGTAAAGTTCCATCGCCGCCGCTAAGGTTGCACCCATCGAGATTGGATCCATGCCGAGGTCGTTGCACAGCAGGTTGGCTTTGATGATGGCGTCGAGGTCGCCCACGCCGCAATCGGCACCCAACGCCCAAGCGTTCTCATACTCAGGACCTTCCCCCGCGACGCGCCAGTTGCGGGGGTGAGTGTTGACCATGTATTTGCCCGCACCGT
>JANWYM010000674.1 GCA_025055355.1 Abditibacteriales bacterium | reverse complement strand
GAGGGGCGCATTGACAACCTGCGCCATCTCAAGGAAGACGTGAATGAGATCCCGGCGGGTATGGAATGTGGCGTCGCCGTGCGCAACTTCAACGACTTCCAGGTGGGCGACCTGCTGCAATCTATTGAACTGGTGGAGGTGCGCCGCTCGCTGGACGGGCGCCGCACCCCCACGACGGTGGGCGCGCCGACGAGACGGTAAAGACCGGTTCATTGACCAATTGATCCGTTGAGCAATTGACTAATGAACCAATCTGCGATGGTCATCGGCACTTGCATCATAGACCTCGAGATCACTGATGGAGACTCACTGAAAGACAAGCGGCAAGTGGTGAAGAGTTTGATAGAACGGCTGCGCCATCGTTTCCCCGTGTCCGTGGCGCAGCTGGACGACCACGACCTGTGGCATAGCGCGACGCTGGGCGTCGCCGTCGTGACCAACCGCACGACGCACGCCCACCAGGTACTGAACAAGTTGTTGGACTACGTCGAGAGCGACCCCCGCGTGTTGGTGGTGGCATGTCAGATGGAGATGCTCTGAGCGGCTCGCCACGCCATCGCGGGAGGGGAGGTGTCAACCATGGCGCGCATTGACCGCGTGCGCGAGCAGATCCAGCATGAGGCGAGCAAAATCATTCAAACCGAACTCAAAGACCCGCGCATCGGGATGGTGACGGTCACCAAGGCGGAGATCTCTTCCGACCTCCGCCACGCGAAAATCTACTACACCGTCTACGGCGATGCGCGCCAGCGCCGCGAGACGCAGGAGGGGCTGGAGAGCGCGACGCCCTTCATCCGCACGCAAATCGGGCAGCGCGTCCGCCTGCGCTTCACACCGGAGATTTCATTCGTCTTTGATTACGGCATGGACAAAGCCATGCGCGTCTACGACCTGCTCGCGCAAATTGAGGCGGAGAACAGAGAGCAGGAGAAGGAGCCGTCCTGTGAGTGAGGCTGTGGTGCAGCAGATTGTCAACGTGCTGGGTGAGAAACGCACGTTCCTTCTCACCACCCACATCCATCCCGATGGCGATGCCATTGGTTCGGTGCTGGCGCTGCGCGCCGCGTTGGTGCAAATGGGTAAGGCGTGCGAGGTCGTCAACACCGACGGTGTGCCCCAACTGTGTTCCTTCGTCCCGACCTGTGAGTTCATCCTCGCCCAACCCACCTGTGCCCGCGCTGATGTCGGGCTCATCCTCGACTGCAGTGGCCAAGACCGCATCGCCGCACCGCCCGAAGCCCTCGCTGCCTGCGACCTGCGCATCATCATTGACCACCATCAAAGCAGTCAACCCAACGCCGATTTGAACTGGATTGACCCGACCGCTTCGGCGACGGGGGAACTCATCTACGAACTCATCAAACGGTTGCCTGTGGAGATAGACGCAACCATCGCCACCTGCCTTTACACCGCCCTCGCCACCGACACGGGTGGATTTCGCTTCTCCAACACCACGCCGCGCGTGCTGCGGGCGGCGGCGGAGTTGGTCGAACGCGGCGCCGACCCCCACAAAATCACTTATCACTTGTTTGAAGAACGCTCCGCCAAAGCCAGCAAAATTCTGGGCATCGCGCTCAGTCGTTTGCAGCAGGACTGCGGGGGGCGGTTGACCTGGTCGGTGCTGGACCGCGCCACCTTCGACGCCTTGCAAGCCGATGACGACGACATCGAGAACGTCGTCAACTTCGTGCGCAACGTGCGCGGGACGGAGATTGGCGTTCTGTTCCGCGAGGGAGACGACGGGCGGGTGCGGGTCTCGTTGCGCTCCAACTCCCGCTACGACGTGTCCCGCATCGCCGAGGAGTTCGGCGGCGGCGGACACCGCGCAGCGGCGGGCTGCCGCCTGAGAACGACCCTGGAGGACGCCGTCGCGCGGGTGTTGCACCGCGCGCGGCAGGTCCTGGCGGCTGATGGTCCATCCTCACCCATGAACCATCAACCGTTGACCATGCTTTCATGACCGGCGTTCTCAACCTCCTCAAACCTCCTGGCATGACCGCACACGACGTAGTGGACTTCGTGCGCGGGCTGCTGCAAACCCAGCGCGTCGGGCACGCGGGGACGCTCGACCCCGGCGCGGCAGGGGTGCTGTTGGTGTGCGTGGGCGAGGCGACGCGCATCGTCGAATACCTGATGGAGGGCACGAAGGGTTATCGCGCGGAGGTCACCTTCGGCGTGACCACAACGACGGAGGACGCGCAGGGCGACGTCATCGCGGAGCGGTCGGCGACAACGGTGACGGAGGAAAAATTGCGCGCAACGTTGGAGCGGTTCGTCGGCGACATCGAGCAGGTCCCACCGATGGTATCTGCCGTGCAGGTCGGCGGCAAACGGTTGCACGCCCTGGCGCGGCGCGGCGAAACGGTGGAGCGCCCCAAGCGGCGGGTTCGCGTTGATGCAATCCAGTTGTTGAAATTTACGGCGGGTGAACGCGCCGTCGCCCTCATGGACGTGACCTGCTCGAAGGGAACTTACATCCGCACCCTCGCTGCTGACATCGGCGCGGCGTTGGGTTGCGGCGCGCACCTGTCGTTCCTCGTCCGCACCCGCGTGGGGCAGTTTCGGCTGGAGGACAGCCTGACGCTGGAGG
>JANWYM010000673.1 GCA_025055355.1 Abditibacteriales bacterium | reverse complement strand
CACCGGCACGCACAGCGATCACGCCGTTCAGGTGGCGGGCGCGACCGCTCGCGTCGGGTTGGGCGGCATCTGGTATCAGTGGATGTGGCTGTTCGCCACGCCGTTTTACTGGCTGATTGCGCCCATCACGCGGCGGCTGCGCGTCATCACGACAGGCGACGTTTTCCGCATCCGCTACGGGCGCAGTCTGGAGGTGCTTTACTCGTTCGTCGGATTGAGTTTCTACGTCCTCTCCATTGCCATGCTTTTGCGCGGGGCGGGGGCGGCGATTTCAGGCGCCACGGGCGGACAAGTGCCTGTCAACGGTTCGGTCATTTTGCTTTCCCTTCTGTTCTCGACTTACGTGCTTGCGGGCGGGTTGATCGCGGCGGCTTACACCGATTTCCTCCAGGGTGTGATGATTATCGCGCTGTCCCTCATGCTTGTCCCGGCAGGTCTCAGCCAAATCGGCGGTATGAGCGCGCTGCACCAAAAACTCGACCCGACGATGCTCTCCATCACCGCCCCGGCGGGCGCGAAGGAAGGCGACCCGTGGTTTGTGATTGCGATGTCCATCCTCTCGCTCGTCGGCATCGTGGCGCAGCCGCACGTCATGAGCGCGACGGGTTCGGGCAAGACCGAATTAGAAGCCCGCGTGGGGATGTGCTACGGCAACTTCATCAAGCGGTTTCTGACCATCGCGTGGGCGTTCACCGGCATCATCGCGGTCGTGCTGTTTGTCAACGTGCCGAACGGCGTTGACCTGTCGGGACCCGACGCGCAACACAATAGCGAGACGCTATTCGGGCGCTCGATTCAGCACCTTCTGGGCGACGGCTGGCGCGGACTGATGATTGCCTGTCTCATTGCGGGCGTGACGAGCGCGGAGACGTTCATGGTCGTTGGCTCCAGCATCTTCGTTCGCAACTTCTACGAACCCGCCGTGCGCGGGCGGAACGAGGGTCACTACCTCTGGGCGAGTCGGGCGGCATCGGCGGGGCTGCTCGTTCTGGGCATCATGCTCGCGGTCGGGTCCGCGAGCGTGACGCAACTGCTCACCCTCGCCCTCCAACTCGTCGGTCTGCTCGGTCCTGCCTTCTGGCTGGGGGTGACGTGGCGGCGGGCGAACGCGGCGGGCGCGTGGGCAAGTTTCTTGGGCGGGCTGTTGGTGTGGCTCGTCACCGACCCGCAATGGTCCAACTGGTTGCCGTTTCTCGAACCGCTGCTGGCGACGCCCGCTGTGGCGGCGCTGCGCGGGCTTTATCGCCCCATCCAAATCCTCATCATGTTAGGGGTGGAATTCGGCTTGCTGATTCTCGTCAGCCTGCTGACCCAGCCGCACCCGCCAGCGCAGTTGGATGCGTTCTTCGCCCGATTGCACACCCCTGTCGGCAAGGAGCGCGAGGTGCAGTGGGACGGGAAATCAGAAGACCTGCCGGAGGCGGCGACGCTGGGCTTGGAGGGCGTGACACTCGACTACCGCAAAGCCTCCACCTTCGCCTACCAAGGTCTGCAGCGGTTCGGCATCGAACTGCCGCGTCTGAACTGGCTGGACTGGGGCGGGTTTCTGGGCGCGTGGGCGTTGGTGGGCTTTTTGATTTTGCTGCTGAAGTGGCTGGCGGGCATCGGACGATGAGCCTTTGGGGAAGGGCGACATCGGCGGAAAAGGACTTCCCACCTTTTACGATTTTTCTGCTAAAACGCGCAACCGCGACAGAGGAATAGGTGTCGAAGTTAGCAAACGTGACAGATGTAATCAACCTGTGGGGGGCAATGACAATGCTGACAATCTTTGGCGAAAAGCAAAACGGTTTCTGCGACGGCATTTCGCGGCGCAGCTTTCTGAAAATTGGCGGCTTGGTAATGGGCGGCATGGCGCTGCCGGACATCCTGCGGGCGCAGGAGCAGTCCGGCGTCCGCAATTCACACAAGGCGATTATCATGGTCTACCTTGCGGGCGGTCCGTCCCACCTCGACTTGTTCGACCTCAAGCCCGATGCCCCGTCGGAAATTCGCGGCGAGTTCAAGCCGATTAAGACCAACGTGCCCGGTATCGAAATCTGCGAGGTGCTGCCGCGTCTGGCGAAGTTGATGGATAAGTGCGCCATCATCCGCTCGCTCACTGGAGCCCAGGATGAACATTCGCCCGCTATCAACTACAACGGCTACAACACATTTGAAAACCAGTTAAGAAAGCATCCCGCTGTCGGCTCCGTCGTAGCGTATCTGCAAGGACCCGTTGACAAGGCGGTGCCGCCCTACGTGGGACTGTCGCCCAAGACGCAGCACGCGCCGTGGGCGTGGGCAGGCGACCCCGGCTTTCTGGGATTGTCCTACGGTCCCGTGCGCCCCTTCCACGACGGCATGGCGGACCTTGCGCTCAACGGCATATCGCTCTCACGGCTCGCTGACCGCAAAAAGACGCTCGCCAGTTTGGATCGCTTCCGTCGCTATGTGGACACCTCCCCCGAAATTCAAAGCATGGATGACGCCACGCAGCGTGCTTTCAGCATCCTGACCTCCCAGAAGTTCGTCAACGCCTTCGACCTCTCCAAAGAGCCGCAGAAGGTGCGCGAGCGCTACGGCGACGGCAAGCCCTACAACTACCAGTATGACGGCGCAC
>JANWYM010000672.1 GCA_025055355.1 Abditibacteriales bacterium | reverse complement strand
GGTGTGAAATTCAGTTTGCGGGCGAGAAATCCAGTTGAACGCTTGAATGGGCAAAACGGTGAACGGCGACATCAGGCTGTCGGGCAGGAAAGCGATGTAGGTGAGCGCGCCGATGGTGATGAGCGGGGCGGTCTCGCCGATGGCGCGCGAGAGGGCTAAGATGACGCCCGTCAGAATGCCCGGCAGCGCAAGTGGCAGCACCTGACGGCGAATGGTCTGCCACCTTGTCGCGCCCAACGCCAACGATGCCTCGCGGATGGACATCGGCACCGTGCGCAGCGCCTCGCGGGCGGCAATGATGATGACGGGCAGAATCAACAGCGCCATTGTCGCCGCTCCCGCCAGCAAACTGCGGTCGAAGCGCAGCCAGCGCACGAACAACTGCAGCCCCAGCAAGCCGTAGATGATGGACGGCACACCCGCCAGGTTAGCGATGTTGAGTTCGATGAACCGCGTCAGGCGATTCACGGGGGCATATTCTTCGAGGTAAATCGCCGCACCTATTCCCAACGGAATCGCCAGCACCCCCGTCAATATCATCAGGTAAAAACTGCCGACAATCGCCGACAGCGCGCCCGCTTGCATTGGGCGGCGCGAGGGGAAACTGGTGACGAACTGCTTGTTCAGGCGCGGCAGCGCATCAATCAACACATCCAACAGCAGCGTCGCCAGCACCAACAAAGCGAGAGTGACGGCGACCAGCGCGATGCCTTGAAATATCAATTCGGCTCGCCGCCGGCGGGCGAAGCGTTGCTGCGTGCCCTCACGCGCAGAGAGCGCAGTCCGCTGCAAAGTATACACCCTTCACCTCCATGCCTGACCACAATCTGTCAAGGTCTCTGACCCTTCAGGCGTGAGCCCTCAAGGGCGAGGTCTTGACACGAGGCTGACCGCAGGTCTCCCCGCCGTTGGGGAGACCTGTGGTCAAGAGGATACAGGAAAATGTCATTGCGAGTGGAGCGAAGCAATCCCCTACGGGAGGGGATTGCTTCGCTCCACTCGCAATGACACCCCTATACGGCGGGGATTGCTTCGTCCCGCTCGTAATGACACCCCTATGCGGCAGGGATTGTTTCGCTCCGCTCACCATGAGAGGCATCCTTGGAGGAATCGCCCCTGCGCCTTTGATGCACTACGCCGCATGAAAATCGTCCTCCTCCGCGTCGTCGGTCGTCTTTGAGGGTCGAGAACGAGGACGACGACGATTTTCGCCAGGGACCGTTGCCAGCAGGAAAGACCCGAATAGTTACTTCACCTCCATACCCGCATACCCTATGCATACGCCCTCCGATACCGCTCCCGCAGCCACAAACTCACGAGGTTGAGCAGGAGCGTGCTGACAAACAGCATCATGCCCACCGCGAAGATGGTGTTGTATTCCAGCGTGCCATGGGGCGTGTCGCCCAGAGACACTTGCACGATGTAAGCCGTCATCGTCTCAATCGGCACGAGTGGGTTGAGGGTCAGCACGGGTTGCTGCCCGGCGGCGATGGCAACAATCATCGTTTCTCCGACGGCGCGGGAGATGGCGAGAATGAACGACGCCGTGATGCCCGACAGCGCCGCCGGCAGGACGGTGCGGAAAACCATCTGCAAGCGTGTTGCGCCCAACGCATACGCGCCGTGCCGCAGGCTTTCGGGAACCGCGTAAATCGCGTCCTCACTGAGCGAGGCGACCATCGGCAGAATCATGAACCCCATCACGATACCCGGCGCGAGCGCGTTGAAGCCCGATAACGTCGGAATGAAGCGCTGAAGTAACGGGGTCACAAACAGGAGGGCAAAGTAACCGTAAACGACAGTGGGGATGCCGGCGAGGACTTCAAGGATAGGCTTGATGGTGCGGCGCAATCGTTCGGGGGCGAACTCGCTCAAGTAAACCGCAATCAGTAACCCCAGCGGCAGCGCGACCACCATGGCAATCGCCGAGGTGAGCGCGGTGCCGCACAGCAGCGGCAGAATCCCAAAGTGCCTCTCAGCAAACAGCGGCGTCCACTGCGTATCGGTGAGGAACTCCTTGAGGGAGACCTCCCGAAAGAACTGGAGGGTCTCCACCGATAAGACGACGACAATCCCGATCGTCGTAAAGACCGACACCAACCCACATGCGAAAAGAACCAGATGAATGATTTGCTCCCCGATACGCTCGCGGCGTCGCGACATCATTGCTTCTCGGACACCAGAGACTTTAATAGACGGACGCGGAGGCTGCCTCCGAGCCTGTCCGCGTCCGTCCATTCAATCAACGGTATCACATCTAAGGCGACACGACTTCCCTCTTGAGCAGGTCTTCCAGTTTCACCCCCACCTCAGAGCCGTGCCCGCCGAACACCGAACCCACCATCCGTTTCTGGAAGCGTTGCAAAGCCGCTCGGTAAACTGCCGGCTGCAACGGCACATAACCCACCTCTCTCGTCAACTTCGGCGCGTTCTTCAAGTAGAACTCCACGAACGCCTTCACCTCGGGACGGTCAGCCGCCTTGCGGTTGACGTAGATGAAGAGAGGACGCGACAGGGGTTGATAGACGCCCTTGACAACGTTCTCCACCGTAGGCATCTGCGGACCCTTGCCGTTGTTATCCTTCTCATCGTCAATGGCAACGGCTT
>JANWYM010000671.1 GCA_025055355.1 Abditibacteriales bacterium | reverse complement strand
ACTCCCCCGCCTGCACCGCCTCGATCGGCTTTAACCCCTCCTGCGTGGCAATCAACGTCCCTCGCATAAAACAGGCTGGCGGCCGTGCCGTCGCCGCGTCGAACGCTATCCACCATATCTCCCCCGCGATCTGTCCTCCCAGATACCACCCCGATCCCTGGTTCACATACGCATCCGTTCCCATCAGGTCGCGTATGCTCTCCGTCAGCCCCAGACTGATCGTGTCCCCCATCCCTGCCATGAAGTCTGTCAGATGGTCAAACCAATCCCGCCCATCCCAGACCACTCCGCCGCCCGCGAACCCTCCACTGCCTCCAATGTAGCCACCCCCGTCATCGAAGATGTTGTAGATAGCCGCAGGTCGCAGTCCCCCAACATCGTAATTGCGAACGGGGTTATTCGCCGCATACGCATACCAATTCATCCCCCACTGCGCCACGTCTTGGCTGAGGAACCTTCCCGTCGTCGGGTCGTAATACCGCGTGCCGATGAAATACAAGCCGCTGTCCGCGTCGCGCTCATAGCCTAACGCTCCTGCGAACTGGTGCGGTGTCGGGGTGTTCCCTGTCCGCTCCGCGAGGTCGCCCCAGACATCGTAACGGAAGGTGTCCGTCGTCGTTTGATTGCTGCTTGTCAAGGTGCGCGTGCTGGTCAGCCCGTCGCTGTGATGCCATCTGCTGTTGTTCCCCCGCCACTCGCTGATTAAACGGCTGTCTCCGGCGCGGGTGTAAACCGCGTGTCCATCACTGAGGATGCGGCTCCCGTCATAGACGAAACTGTAACTGCCCGTGCTATCTACTTTCGTGACCCGGCGCCCGATGCCGTCGTAGGTGAAGGTGTTCGTCCCACCGCCGGCGTAGGTGATTTGCTTCAGTTCGTTGTTGTAACCCCAACTGTAAGTGCGCGTCACCCCGCCGCCTTGCAGACTTGCGCTCGTGCAGTTCCCATCCGCCTCACCCCCTCTCACTCTCCCCCTTGCTAAGGGGGAGACGGAGGGGGTAGAGGCTGCCTGCCGTCAGCAGTTTGTTGAAGTCATCATAGGTGGAAAGAACCTACTCGCTACGTCCGACTGGCCCTCTCCTCGCAGTTGGGACCGGCGGTTAAGTCCGTGTCCAGGTCAGAGACCTTAACACATCGGGAAGCACCCTCTATTCGATAACCCGCCATAAAATATCACAGAAAGTAGCGATCTTCTGGGCTAAGACACAGGCTTCCTCCCTGATAGATCGAAGATCAACCCCCACTGATTCACCTTCCTTCAATGCTAGCACAACTTTCCAGTTTCCGTTGGGAGTTGACCATACTTGAACCTCGGCGAGGCGGCTAAAGTGAATCCGCTTTGTCCATAGACCTTCCCCCCAAAACGATGGAAAGCGAACAACGCGATAGGTAACGGTCCTCGATAGTGCATCGAACTTAATGTCCTCAAATCGAGCACAATACATGAAACCTGAAGCGCTTGCTAAAATGCAAAACCAAAGCGTTGGAAGTCCGAGCAACAGCACAGCCATCCTCAGTCGCCAGGGTGCGTCGGGGAAATCACTGAACCAAGTAGCCTGTATAAGAGACAGCCAAGCCCAGCCACAGCAGAGTGCAAAGAGCACATAGACCGTTCCTAAGGCTCTAATGAGGGTAATCATTAAAGGCTCATCTCTGGTCTGAAGAAGATGTAGAGCATCTTGAGACTCCTCTACAACACGTTTGGGTATTGGGACGGGATATAACGACATAGTAACACCCCCCCCGAGAAAGGATTTATCCAACAACGTGTAGCCACAATCTTACACCTGAGGCCACACGTCTTGGATAGACTCCCCCTCCAACAGTTTGGAGCCGTAGATGTTCCCCTAAGACGACAAGTTGACATTTTTGAAAGGATACTATCTACGGAATTGAGGAGGGGGACGAAGCCCGGCTTCCTCCCATCCCCCAAGATCCTTAATAAGTTCTGCCAAGTCGTGGGGGTCTTGCTGAGCCTTCATATACACAGACTGAGGAACTATGCCACCTAGTTTACCCTTTCCACCGTTCCCGCCGCTCCCACCGTTCCCGCCGTTCCCGCCACTTGGCGGAACTGGCGGCTCAGGGGGCTTCTTCTCAAACTTGTTAACGATCCACTCGGCAACACGCCTGATAAGACCAGGAAGAGTGAAAGGACTATCTATGAGGTCTGCTACTATGCCCCATATAGTTTTCTGCTTATCGAATCCTGTTGGATCTACATGATTGACCGAGTCTCCTTCACAATATACATACGGATTTAGGCTCTGCGGTCGTGTGATATCCCCCAGCCACGTATCCGCACTGATGAACCGCCCCACCAGCGGGTCATAATACCGCGCCCCGACGTGCATCAAGCCATCGTCGCCATCATTCCGATACCCCCATTGCCCGGCATACTTGTAGGCGTTGTTGCTGCTCCCCGCGTTGCTCTCGATGTTGCCGAAGGCGTCGAACGTCGTCGTTTGGGTGATGCTTTGTGTGTCGCTGGTGAGTTGCCGCGTGCTGCCCAGCCCGTCGCTGTGGTAGTATTCGTAACTGCTGCCGTTGACATCCCGGCTGACGCGGTTCACCCCGTAAACGTAGTGCGCGACGACGTTGCTGCCTTGCGTCT
>JANWYM010000670.1 GCA_025055355.1 Abditibacteriales bacterium | reverse complement strand
GGCTTTGAGTTTCTTCGTCAGTTCCGTCGTCACCTGGTCCACTTCAGCGAGGTCCTCGCCGGAAACCTGCCCGTAACGCGTCGTGCCCTTTTGCGGCACCAGCACTACTTTCGCCCCCAACGCCCGCAGCATCCGCGCTCGCTCGCGGGTATTGCCTGCAGACATAACAGCGATCAATTTGTATCCCTTCACCGCGCAGACAATCGCTAACCCCGTTCCCGTGTTGCCGCTGGTCAACTCGATCACCGTCCCGCCCGGGGTGAGTTTGCCCTGCCGCTCGGCGTCCTCAATAATTTTGAGCGCGATGCGGTCTTTGATGCTGAAGCCGGGATTGTAAAACTCCACCTTCGCCAGCACGCGAGCGGGCAGCCCCGCGCTCAAACGGTCTAATGCCACCAGCGGCGTGTTGCCGATGGCGTCCAAAATGCTATCACAGATGCGCATGGAGATTTTTCTCAACCGCCAAGGACGCAGAGAACGCAGAGCCATGACGGAGGATGACGAACGGAGAACGAAGAAGGGGAAGCGATTCAAACCGGGCAAAAGTGGCGTAGTCGTTTACACCATCTTTCCCCTCGCTCCCCGCGTCCTCGGCGGCGCCGTCAAAGTGTGATGACCATCCCCGGCGGCTGCTTAAACGCCTCGTATAACTTCATCACTTCCAGTGCGTGCCGCAAATCGCACCTCCGCGGGGGGCGGTCGTTCAACACGCACTCCGCGAAGTGATAGACTTCCCCCCAATAGCCCAGCAGGAATATCCCTTGATTGTAGAGTTGCCCCAGCGAGAACTCTGGCTCCCAGTAAATCGGAGCCTGCTCGTCCGCGCCAAAGTAGTGTGAAGAGCGACCGTAGGCGCCCCGCGCGCCGGGGCGATAGTAGGTCAACTTGATGCCGTTGTCCACCACCACATTCGCGCCACTGCCCGTGACCTCCAGTCGCTCCAACGGACTCGTGCCTGACTGTCCCGCCGTCAAATGCAGGACGCCCGTCGCGCCATTCGCAAACTTGAGCAGGGCGCTACCGGAGCCGTTGGGTGAACGCTCGTAAAATACCGACTGGATGTCGCCCATCAAATAAACGAGAATCGAAGCGGGATGAACGATGTGGTCTAAAAAGCCGACGGCGGGCGGTTCGTAGCGGCGCATCTGTTCGGGCAAGGGAATGGACTGGGGATAGCGGACGTAAATCGTGCCGACGTGCCCGAACTCTTCGCGCCCGATGAGGTCCTTCACTTTCTCTATCGCGGGGAAGAAACACTTCTTGAAACCGACCATGACGAACTTCTTCGTTTGTTCGCTGACCGCCATCATCGCTCGGATTTCGTCCGCCGACGCGGCGGGCGGCTTTTCCATCCAGACGTGACAGCCCGCTTGCATTGCGTCCATCGCCAGCGGCGGGTAGAGCGGCTTGCGCGTTTGTCGGTCATAGCCCGTCACAATGAAGACCGCGTCCAATGCTTCCTGTGTCAGCATCTCGCGGTAGTCGGCGTAGAACCGCTCCGCCCCAAACTGCCGCGCAAACGCGCGCGCCTTATCCGCATCAAGGTCGCAAGTCGCTACGAGGTCAATCGGACAGTAGGCGAACGTCGGCAGCACGTTGCGGTAGGAATGTCCGCCACAACCGATGTAACCGACGCGAATGCGCCGCAGGTATTCGTGACGATACGTGACCCGGATGTTCAAAGGGTAACCTCTATGGCGAGAAAAGTAGCGCCCGGGGGCAATGCACTTGGGGCAGCGAACGCATCGTCCCGCTGCTTGCCCTCCCCAGGAGCTACTCGGTTGCCATCATGGCTTTTCCCCTCCCCTTGGAGGAGGGGCAAGGAGGTCTCAGCCACGGCGTAACTTTTGACCTGAACTTTCGCGTTTCGCCCTCTCCTGCGAAAACGCCTGTCATTGCGAGCACGGCGAAGCCATCCCCTGCGGAGGAGATGGCGGCAGCGGAGGGGATGGCTTCGCTGCGCTCGCAAAGACGTCTTCCTGCAGCGGAGAGGAAAAGAAGGGCCAATGCGAAAGTTTAGTTTTGACTGTTTAACTTTCAGACCGTGACGCGGGCGAACTCTTCGATGATTTCTATGTTCTGCAAAATCTCGCGCTCGCTCAACATGCCGACGGTGATGGCGTCTACGCAGGACAGCCCCATGACGAACTGAAGAGCGCGGCGCGGGTCGTCCGTCAGTTTGCCCTGCCCGACGACCTTCATGCCGTAGATGCCTTTGCCCTGCGCGTGCATCTGCTCCAAGACTGCGATGATTTTGTCAGGAGTGTGGTCCATGTGGCAGCCGTCGTAGTTAATGCGGCAGAGGTTGACCTCCACCCACGGCGACCTTGCCGCCGTCTGGAACGCGCCGAAGTCGTGGCAGGAGCAGCCCAGCGCGCGCACGACCCCTTTTTCTTTCGCCGCGCTGAGCACATCCATCACTCCCGCGTGGGTCTCCGTCCAGTTGCGTTGGGTCATGCAGTGGAGCAGCACAATATCTAAGTAGTCAGTGTTCAACTCTTTGCGGAAGCGCTCCAACGCTTGCTTCATCTCCGCCGCTGTGCGAGCGGTGGTTTTCGTGGCAATGACGAGGTTCTCGCGTCCGACCTGTCGGATGAGTTCTGCGGTGATGCCGTGC